>CAZAHZ010000223.1:0-5774 GCA_964485055.1 uncultured Candidatus Cloacimonadota bacterium | reverse complement strand
GGGCGACTGGAATCATGATCCTGAATTTGTGGATCTGCCGGCAAACTGGACAATGCCGGAGGATACGCAACTGGTAGTTGATTTTTCACCTTATTTATCTGACATTGACGGAGATGAACTGGAACTTTATGCAGCATATAACTCTCATATAGATATAATGATCAATGAAGCAGTAGTAACCTTTATCCCGGACGCAGATTATAATGGTTCGCAAGTTCTGGAATTCAGGCTGGTGGACCTTGTTGGTGGTGTGAGATCTATGGTATCTGCCACAGCGACACTGATTGTAACGCCGGTGAATGATGCACCGACGATCAATCTGCCGGATAATGAATTAGGATTTGTTCAGAGTGGTCAATTATGGATGAATTTCAATCAGTATATTGATGACATTGATAATACCAATGCCGAGTTGAGCCTTGATTACAGCGGGAATGTAAATATTGGCATCAATATAGATGACGAGAATCTGATAGTTAATTTCTGGCTGGAAAATGATGACTGGTCTGGTATGGAAACGATAACTTTTACGGTAAGTGATGACAGTTTGACAGCAGAGGATACGGTTGATATCCGCGTTTATCAGGGCAATATCAATACACCACCAGAGATCAATCTGCCGGTGGAAGGCTTTTCATTTCCTGAAGATATGACACTTCAGCGTAATTTTGCAGCCCTGGGCTATATATCTGATGAAGATGATGATCAGCTCTATTTAACGGTATCCGGTAATATTAACGTAACCGTCAGTATTACGGGCACTTTCGTCAATTTTGGTGCACTGGCAGACTGGTCTGACAGTGAGTTGTTAACTTTCTGGGTAATTGACGAAATTGGACAGGCAGAATCAGGTCAGGTGGTGGTCACGGTAACTCCAGTGAATGATGCCCCGGTAATAGAATTTCCGGAAACCGGATTTACCTTCGAGGAGTCCGGTCATGTAATAAAAGTTCTCAATGATTATTTTTATGATGTGGACAGTAATAACCTGGAGCTGACCTACGAAGGTGCAGACAGCGTAATAGTGGAAATAGAAACGAGTGGCACTCCGACAATCACGTATATTGTCACATTTACCGGAGTAGAGGGATTTATAGGAACGGATACAATCAGCTTCACGGTAACAGACGCACAGGAAGCCTGGGCTAGTGATGACGTGGATATCCACGTTACAACAGGAAGCTGGAATCATGCACCTGAGATTTTTTTACCGGAGGAATTCAGCTTTGATGAGGATGAAGAATTCTTTTTTGACCTGACAGAATATATTCGAGATGTGGACGGGGATTATATCCTGATCTATCCGGAAGATAACCCTAATATCAATATATCCATTGATGCAGATACAATAGTAACGCTGACTCCGGCGGAGAACTGGTTCGGAACGGAAACTATCGGCTTCATGATACATGACAGTGCTCCAGGCACCAGAGAATCCGCTTATGATGAAATGCAAATTCATGTAGAATCGGTCAATGATCCACCAGTGATAAACTTTCCCCCGATCATCGAATTTGAAGAAAATACAACTGAGGTGCTCAATTTCGGATTGTTTGCCAACGATCAGGAAACTGATGTACTGGGAATCGGCTTCAGCGGAAATGATACTATACAGGTACAGATACAGGGTTACAATATAATTCTATCTGCTCCATTAAACTGGACCGGTGAAGAAGTGATCACATTTACTGCCACTGACGACAGCCTGGTAACTGTGGAGGACAGTCCACTGGTGCGGGTGACCATGGGTAACTGGAATCATCCTCCGGAAATAGACCTGCCGGCAGAGGGTTTCACGCTGGCGGAAGATACGGAAATGGAAGTAGATTTCACACCTTACATTTCTGATGATGATGAAGATGATTTGATCATAACATCCATACAGGATCCGGACATCAATATCAGTATTATTGGCAACCTTGTAACCTTGAGCCGGATAGTAATTACAATGGCACAAAAACGCTGACATTTACAGTGATTGATAATATCAGCAGGCTGCAGGATACGGGCACGGTGCAGGTAGCAGTTACTCCGGTGAATGATCCACCCACCATTGTTCTACCGCCGGAACTCAGTATATCTGTAGATACGCCAAAGTCTTTTGATTTCAGTCCTTTTATTTCCGATATAGATGCCGGGGATACTTACACTCTCACCTGTGAAGGCAATGTTCATATCCAGGTAGATATAGTTGAGCCCTGGGTAAATATGGTTTCCAGTTGGATTGGCTCTGAATGGATATCTTTCAGGGTTACGGACGGAAGTCAGGTAACAGCTACCGACAGCATGGAAGTGTTTGTCTATGCCAGCCAGGCAAATAATGATCCTGAAATCAACCTGCCGGAAACATTCAGCTTTGATGAAGACGGGACACTTCAAATAGATTTTAATCAATATCTTTATGATGCAGATGATGACGATTTATCGCTGCTGGTGACCGGAAACAATGCAATATCCGTATATATAGCTCCCAATGAAGTAGTCAATTTCTCAGCAGCCAGCAACTGGTTCGGCTCCGAAATGCTCAATTTTATTGTGTATGATAGTTATTCCTTCTCAATTGACAATGTCATCGTGGAGGTGCTGCCTGTTAATGATGCACCAACCCTTAATCTGCCCAACGGCTTTAATTTCACCGAAGGTTCGCAGTTGAATATTCCTTTTGAACTGTATATGAATGACGTTGATGATGATCCTCTGCAAATAACATTTTCAGGTAATGTGCACCTTGTGATAACCCCCGTAGGAACAACAGTCCAGTTAAGTTGCGACAACTGGTGGGGTGAAGAGACGATAACCTTCACAGTTGATGACAGTCATGGAGAAACTGCTTCTGATGATGTCTTGATCACTATCAGTGAGGGTGTGAATAATCATGCACCGGTTTTTGAAGATCTGCCGGCAAGCTTTGATATGCAGGAGGATCAAGTCTTCAACATAGATATGTCGCTATATATAAGTGATCTTGATGGAGATCAGCTCTATCTCTTCAGCAATGGCTCCGAGCACCTGTCCGTCAGTATATATGTCCATGAAGTCTATATTAATCCTGATGATAACTGGAATGGTGAGGAAACCATATTATTTACATTGATAGACAATGTCCGCCGGGAAACCGTAACAGCCAGTTCTAATTTTATTGTATCTGCTGTTAATGATGATCCTGTGATCAACCTGCCGACGGGAGGATTTGCTTTTAACGAAAACGGCAGTCTTCCACTGGATTTCAATATTTATACCGATGATATTGATAACGACCAGCTTGTACTGGAATGTACCGGAAATGAGAATATTACAGTTCAAATCAACAATCTCAGTGTATTTTTCACTGTTGCACAATACTGGAACGGAACAGAACAGATCACATTCACTGTAGATGACGGGAATCAGGGAACTGCTGCCGATGAAGTTAATGTTACTGTAAATCCCGTGAATAATCCTCCTTACGTTGCAGAACCGATAGAAAATTTTTCCATGAACGAGGATACAACCAATGATTCCATCAATCTCAATAATGTGTTTGATGATCATGACCTGGTTTACGGCGATAATCTGACCTATATCTGGTATGATGATATAAATCTGCAGGTATCCATGCTGGGTGGATTGATCACTATCACGCCGGATCCTAATTGGTTCGGCGATGAGACATTAACCTTCCGGGCAACCGATAATCAAAATTTGTATGTTCAGGAAAGCGTGGCAATTCATGTGAACAGCATCAATGATCTACCAATAGTGGTAACCAACGAATCCATCACTGCTCAGGCAGATTCGAGCGGATATGCCAGTGTGTGGCTGGATGCCAATGGCTCCTGGGATGTGGATGGACAGATAGTCAGCGTGCTCTGGAGCTGGGATGGCGGAAGTGTGATGGGCATGATCACGGAATATGATTTTGCGGCTGAATATTATGTGATAACTGTGCAGGCAACTGATAACCAGGGAGGAGTGGGAACTGCTACAGTCTATCTATCGGTTGCTGAGTATGGTAACCAGTGTCCTGTTGCCTCTGATGATTATTACGACGTTTATGAAAACGACCACTTAACAATCCTGGCATCCAGTGGCGTTCTTGATAACGATTATGATCCTGATAATTATCCGGGGAATTTAACGGCAGTGCTGATTGATGAACCGGATGAAGGTAATCTTGATCCCTTTAATCCGAACGGTTCATTTATATATTTTGCTAATAACATCACTAATCATATCGTAACTTTTACTTATCAGGCTTTTGATGAACAGGCATATTCGCAGATTGTTACGGTACATATCACTGTTCATGAAATAGTACTGGATGATGCAGTTATTTCCGTAGGCAGCTATGATCCTGGAGGAATGTCAAATCAAGATATCACTATTCCTATTCTAACTTCTGAGTTGATTGACGACTGGGATGTCCGCAGCTTTGAATTTGATTTGCAGTTTACCGATGGGATTGTCCAATATTTGGGTTATAACCTCGAAGGTGTATTTATTGATACACTAGGTAGTATCGAGATAACGCAGACCCGTGGAAATCTGCACTGCACTTACAGCAGCTCAGAGATCATTTCCGGTGAAGGCGCTCTTTTGAATATAGATTTCCATTACTATCTCGGATTTTCACCATTGCAGATCACCGGTTTCTATTTCAACCAGACGGAAATCAATCATGTCAATTTCGGTGCAGTTAATAACCATTTTCCGGATTTATTTACAGCTATTGAAATTGACAGCTTATTTGAGGACTTTGGCACATATTCCGAAGATCTGGATCCTCACTTTACGGATGCTGATGGCGATGACCTCATCTACAGCGTTGTTGATTATAACGAAGCTCAGATCAGTGCAGCCATTAACGGTAATCTGCTGGTCTTGAATTCTGTTACTAACTGGTTCGGCACCACCATGATCACAATCACTGCTACCGATGGCTACACAGGCACTCAACCTTATATTTATACTTTCTATCCTGATATACTGCAACAGAATGATCCACCTCAGATCACACTGCCGGATTTCTTCAGTTTCCCCGAAGACAGCAGCCTGGTGGTCAATATATCTGATTATATCTCCGATCCCGATTATGATGTACTGGATATTTCCTGGAGTGGTGAAACTAATATAATTATCTCACCTGCGGGAATGCAGCTTACATTCAGTTCCGCACCCGACTGGAACGGTTCTGAAACAGTGACTTTTCAAGTGGACGATCAGATCACGGGACGTCTGATTGCTACTGATGACGTGGAAATTAATGTTACACCGGTAAATGATCCTCCGGTGCTGCAGCTTCCCTATTCGTTCAATTTTGACGAAGATGACTTACTTACCGTCAACTTTACCAATCTGAACTATGTATTTGATCCGGAAGGTGATAATATTATACTTTCTCTCAGCAACAATGAAAATATCTTTGCTTCCTTTGAGGGTACAATAGTAACTTTGACAGCAACAGAAAACTGGAATAGTGATGAAATAGGTCATGAACCTGAGATGGTTACATTTACTGCCGTTGATGATCAGGATACACTTTCCGTCTCGGCTGAAATTCTGGTCATTGTGCACGGAGTGAATGATGCTCCGGTTATTGATTTGCCTGACCAATTTGATTTTAATGAAAATTCCACAGCCCTGGAAAATACGGTGAATTTCGCTGATTCCATTATATATGATGTAGATGGAAATATTCTCGAGCTTACAGTTAATGACGGAGAATTTGTCAATATTACGATTGTGGGTTCAATAGTAAGTTTTGAGCCGGTTCCTAACTGGGACGGCAGCGAAAC
>CAZAHZ010000222.1:0-5853 GCA_964485055.1 uncultured Candidatus Cloacimonadota bacterium | reverse complement strand
TCAATATTAAACCGGAAAAAGGTGATAAACTTGATGTAAAACGTGTACTCAACCTTAAAGAAGATAAAGCTGCTCTTGCTGGCGAAACTATTATTAAAACCCAGGACTACCGTAATTATATCATGCTGGTCGGAGCTGTCCTGTTACTTCTGATGCTTATTTTTCTATTTGTCTTTTCAACTCGCATGGGTAGGCTTTCCAAAGCACTTAAAGAAGTAAATATCCCCGGTCTGGAAAACGCTCTTCGTCCCCCCGCAGTATCTCAAACCACAACCAGACAACAGGATAAAGGACCCAAAGAACCTATCTCAGTCCGGCTCCTGCCACAGGAAGAACACCAGGAAGAAGCCCTCAGCTTCCGGTTTGTGGAAAACCTCTCATTTGATGGTTGTGGACAACTTCTCAGTAATGAAGCACCCGATGCTGCCGCTTTTGTGCTTTCCCAGCTCTCTTCGGAATATGTCAGCGGATTCTTTAATAATTTTAAGGGCAACACCGATAATCTGCTTAATGCCATGGTCAAAGGAAAACAGTTTGCCAGACCTGACATCCAGAGACTACACCAGAAGTTATCTAAAAACTTCCAGGATTTGATCGAAAAGGAAAGCCTGGTTTATGACAATCACTCTCTGATTGCCGGTTTGATAAATAACCTTCCCTTTCAAATCTCAGGAAAGCTGTTCAATAAAGTGCACTCCTTTGACCCCAGCTTTGCTGACCTTATGCGTAAAGACATTTTCTTCCTGGATGACTTGAAAGAAATGGATACACGAATTCTTGAAATGCTGATCAGATCTCTGGATAAAGACCTTCTGATCCGGTATCTCTCTATTGCATCCCCTGAGATAAAAGAAAAATTCTTTGCCAATATGACTGCCCGTAATCGTGTTATTTTTGAAGATGAACTGAATAACCTGACTCCTCTTAATGATATTGAACTGGTTAATGTTCAGAATAATATGCTTAGTTCTGTTCGTAATCTGCTGGTGAAGGCATAGGAGGAAAAAATGAGATTATCTGTTTATCTTGGCTATCTTCTCGGGATTATTGTTGTTGTGGGAACTATTATAACCAAGGAAGACACCAGTTATTTCCTTGATCCCGGAGCTCTCGCTATCACTCTGGGAGGCACTATTGCTGCGCTGCTTGTCCATTTCTCGCCCAAGGCTTTCAATTCTGCGTTCGCCTCCTTTGCAAAACTTTTTACTGAAAAAGCCTACACTACCAACCAGATGATGGAATCACTCGTTGCAGTCAGCCGCGATGTTCGTAGAAACGGCATTCGCAATACCCTCAATAGCAATATTGTCAGAGGAAATAAATTCCTCGAAAAAGCACTCATGCTTGTTGCTGACGGCGAAGATGCCGATATGATCGAAGAAGCGCTCATGCAGGAAAGTGTGACGATCACTGAACGTAATACTCTCGGTGAACAGGTCTTCAAGATCGGTGGCAGCATTGCTCCTCAATTCGGTATGATGGGAACTATTATCGGTCTGATCGCCATGTTGAACCGCGTAGAAGACCCCGCTTCCATTCCCGCTGCCATGGGGCTGGCTCTTGTTACCACTCTTTATGGTCTGCTTATATCAACTCTCTTCTTTAAACCGGCTGCCGGTAAGATCAGAATAAAAAACCAGATAGACACTAAAGTCAGAGAAATCATCATTCAGGGTGCCCTTTCCATTCAGAATGAAGATAGTCCCCAGATTACTAAAGAAAAACTCTCTATTTATCTCGATTAATGGTGCTTTATGGTAAATAGTAAATTAAAAATAGAAAAACTTCGACGTAAAATGAATGATCTCGAAGAAGACCTTGAAGATTCCCTGAATCTTGGAGATATGATGACGCCGTATGGCGATTTAATGACGCTTCTTCTTGTGTTCTTCGTTTTCTTCTTTATTCTTTCGGATATTGATAAAAGTCAGCGCATCATTGAGCAGAATGCCAAGATCTCTGAAGAACAGGCTAAGATTGACTCCCTGCTTGACCTTAATGAAACCGTGATCACTATTCCAGGTGAAATCCTCTTCTCCTCTGGTGAAGCTGAATTACGCTGGCAAAGCCTCCGCGCACTCGCACAGGTCGCTGAAAATATTAAACGCGAAATCGGCATCGAAGAAGGATGGCAGATCCGTATCGAAGGACACACCGATAACGTTCCTATAAGTACTATTAAATATGAATCGAACTGGGATCTCTCCATGGCTCGTGCTCTCAGTATTGTTAAATTCTTTGTAGAAAACGATTTCTTCCCGCCCGACCAGCTCCAGGCAATGGGCTATGGCGAATTCAAACCCATCACCCCCAACGACTCCGAAGAAAATAGACGCAAAAACCGCCGCGTGGAAATCCGCCTTACCAGAAAATATCAGTAAATTATATCATAAATAATCTTGAACCAAAGCTTTGCACGTTAACTGTGCGAAGCTTTCAAGAGCTGCGTGCACTCATCTCCTGCCCTGCTTAATGGATAAGAAATAGCTTTTCTCATCCTCGAACCTCCTTGTATCGTCTCTAAATCTACCGTCTCAAGTGAAATTTACCCTTTATTTTGAATTTTATACCCACTTGCATATCACATTGTTCTCATATTCTATAATACCGCTCCAATTCAAGTAATTATTATAAAATTGAAGTGATTAATTACTGATATGCACTTTAAATTTCCGGAAGGCAGGAATTCCTGCCTTCCGAATTTAAAATTTACAATTTATAACCAAGCATTATGCTGATGACTGTGTTAGTCCTTGAAAAATCATCTGAATCAGAATAAATATTAGATAAACCCATATTATACCTGAATTCTATCACTATCTTATCTATTTCGATCGCTCCGCCAAATATAAGTCCATATTCAAGGCTGTTCATATCTTCCAGATCACCACTGTCATTTCCGGAATAAGTCTCTCCACCATCAGTTTCTTCCCAATCAGACTCATAAGTAGCACTTAGATTGAACCCTATAAAAGGTCCAGCAAACAATTTTGGCTGAAAAGATGCCTCTTGCGATAAATTAAAAACACCCAACAAAGGTATTTCCAGATAATTCATACTTGCAGTCCCTGTGTCAGAGTAAGAATATCCCATATAACTTTCCGAATAATCATAGGATACTCCCTTCATTGTATAATATACTTCAGGCTGAAAACTAAATTGATCATTGACCGGATATGAGATAAATCCACCAATAATCAGACCTAACTTGGAATCAAAGTCTTCAACATAGTCGCCACTCCATGAGGCAATGTTTAATCCCCCCTTGATACCTTTTGATCCCATCTCCATAGCTGCCAGTTGCGATAATGCAAACACCAGTAAGAGCACTAAAATAAACCCTTTTCTCATAAAAACCTCCAAATGTTTTAATTTTATAATAAACAGCTTTCTTGCTGATTATTATTAGTGCCAACCTCATATTTATTTAATATTTCGTCAAATTTATTTTTTATTAGTATTTTTAATAATTTGAGTTTAACCAGGACTAAATAATGTCACCGGGATTTTAGTTAAAAAAAAAGCAGCTTATTAAAGCTGCTTTTTTATATTTGCTTTATAATCAATTTTCTCTTGGAACCACACTTACGAACTTTCTGCTGGCTTTCTTGGTCTGATAATGTACATAACCATCTACAAGGCTATAAAGTGTGAAATCATTGCCTAAACCCACATTCTCGCCGTTATGGATCCGCGTTCCTTTCTGACGTACTAAAATGTTTCCTGCTTTCACAAACTCGCCACCATATCTCTTTACTCCCAGATATTGTGCATTACTGTCTCTGCCGTTCTTACTTGAGCCGACTCCCTTTTTATGTGCCATTATTGCCCCCTGTTTAGTTTAATATCTCTTTTACTTTGATCATGGTAAAGTTCTGACGATGCCCCTGCTTCTTCTCGTATGTCTTACGGCGTTTCTTCTTAAATACTATTATCTTCTTCTCTTTACCATGATTTAATACTTCACATAATACCTTGGCATTCTCGATCGTCGGACGACCTATTATAATGTCCTCCGTATCTTTGAACATCAGTACACGCTCTATTTCAACTTCCGTGCCTGGCTCTATTTCTTCTCCCAGATAGGCAACTTTCAGTATCTGGTCTTTCTCGACCTTATACTGGTTTCCCTTAAACTCTACTATCGCGTACATAATATATCTCCTTAACATTACACTATATTAATCCTGAAATTACAAAGCTTTTTCTTCCTATTTTTATGTCAAGACTTATATTCTTCTGTGACATCTTTGCCACTCTTCTCAAGCATTACCATAAAAATATGCGATTCTAATTCCGGATCCTCAAATATCTCTATCCGCTTCATATAATCCTGAAGAAAATCTGGATGAGATTCCAGAAAATGTTTTACATTCGGATGGACATGGATTACAAGACGCTCCTTGCCTATAAAAAATTCACTCCGTTGTAACCATCTGTATATTTTCACCGCCACTGAATCCTTTGCCAGTAAACGACCCGTGCCATTACAATGCGGACATACTTCCGAAAAATTTATCAAGATTTCCGGTCGCCGGCGCTTTCGCGATATCTCAACCAGACCCAGTGGACTGAAAGAATACACTTTATTCTTCGCCCGGTCGCGGTTCATATAGTGCTTTAGCTCGCGGAACACTTTCTCCCGGTGAGCAGGCAGCGTCATATCTATAAAATCCACTACCATGATCCCGCTCAAATCTCGCAAACGTATCTGGCACGCCACTTCAAAGGCTGCTTCCATATTCGTCCGCAATATCGTCTCATTATAATGATTATCTCCTGTAAATGATCCCGTGTTAACATCTATCGAGACAAGTGCCTCAGTTCGCTCTATGCGTAGATTACCCCCACTTGCCAGAGGCAGACGTGAATTTGATATCCTGTGAATATCATTCTCGATACCATACACATCAAATAATGGCGTATCTTCCTTAAATAGCTCTACCTTCTGGATCAGATGCGGTGCTATGCTGTTTAATTGATTGATGATCTTATCTCGATACTGCCGATTATCTACTATCAACCGTGCCACATTGGAATTGAATAAATCTCGGGTCAGCATAAAGATCAATTCATTCTGATTAAATAAACATAACGGTCCCTTTAAAAACTCTCGTCCCTTTTTCACGTTTACCCAGACGTTTTCCAGTGTCTTATATTCCATCGCAAAATCTTCTTCCGTTGAATTTTCCGTGTCCGTGCGAACTATCACGCCCACTTCCGGATCCTTGATCCGCTTCAGGATATCATAAAATTTATGCTTCTGACTGCCACTTGTGATCTTGCGCGAGATCGCCACTTTCTCTTTGTAGGGCATAAAGACCAGGAATTTGCCAGGTATCGTTAACCGGCAGGTTACACTCGCTCCCTTTTTATTTATCGGGGGTTTCTTGACCTGCACTACCACTTCATCGCCTACGGAAAATATCTTATCTATGAAGGATGAATTGTTCTTCATCCGTATCTTGCGCTGCTTCTCGTTCAGAAAATCAGGATCCAATTCCGAAAAATGCAGAAACGCTGTCCGCTTTAATCCTATATCTATAAATGCTGCTCCCATTCCTGGTAACACGCTCTTCACGATACCCTTATAGATATTGCCTGCCACTTCCTGGTTTTCCGCACTCTCGGAATAAAGTTCAACCAGTTTCCCATCCTCCAGGATAGCTATCCTCTTTTCATAAGGATGGGCATTGATTAATATTTCTTGTATCATATAATCTTTCTCCAGCCAATTACACCATTATCACTTACCCGTTACGTCAAGATTTTTCTTTATTTTTCATCTTCTCACCCCCGGAGACTGTTAAATTTTTATTATGTATTTATCCCCGATAGGGGATATATTTGAAT
>CAZAHZ010000221.1:0-5869 GCA_964485055.1 uncultured Candidatus Cloacimonadota bacterium | reverse complement strand
CTAAATTACTGCTGCTGATCATTTCTCTCGTTGGTTTTTTGACTGCACTTTATTCCACTTCATATACCCGGCAATTTACCGCAGAACGCAAATATTATATTTTATTCAGTTTAATGATAGCCGGTATGAACGGCATCGTGATCAGCGGAGACTTATTTAATATCTATGTATTCCTAGAGATCGCGGCAATAGCGTCATATTCCCTGGTAGCTTTCGGTATTGAGAAGCACCAACTGGAAGCTTCATTCAAGTATCAGGTTCTGGGATGTCTGGCTTCACTGCTGATACTGCTGGGCATCGGATTTATCTACTGGAATACGGGAACACTTAACCTTGCTGATATTTCCCGGCAACTACCACAGTCAGCATCTTATATCAAATTTGTGTCGCTGCTCTTTATAGCAGGATTTGGATTGAAAGCTGCTATTTTCCCTTTCCATTCCTGGCTGCCGGATGCTCATTCTTCAGCTCCTTCGCCCATTTCTGCCATGCTTTCAGGAGTCTTGATCAAAGCTATTGGTATTTATGTGATTTTCAGATTATTCTTTTCCATATTTGCTCTTTCTCAACCGATCGCCATGACCATTACTGTCCTGGGGACATTATCAATGATCATCGGTGGACTAATGGCGATAGGGCAATGGGATATAAAAAGAATGCTGGCATATTCCAGCATCAGTCAAATGGGTTATGTGATCATGGGAGTGGGAATTGGTATGCTGCTCCTTGTCAGGGGTGGAAACCAGGCAATTGCTGCCTTCTCCATTTTTGGCGGGTTACTGCATCTGATCAATCACTCTATTTTCAAGGGATTGCTTTTCCTGAATGCCGGCGCTGTGGAATATCGAACCGGAACCAGAGACATGAGGAAACTGGGTGGCTTAGCCAAAAAAATGCCGATTACCAGTAATACATCATTGATTGCCTCTCTTTCCATCTCAGGTATTCCTCCTTTCAACGGCTTTTTCAGCAAACTTATTATTATCCTGGCTGCCGTTAAAGCTCATTTCTACTGGCTCGCATTTATTGCTGTAGCAATCAGTGTGATCACGATCTCTTATTTCATGAAATTTCAGAAATACACTTTCTATAATAAAACCGGGAACTATGATCATGAGATCAAGGAAGTTCCTCTGCCCATGTCCGTTTCGATGATCCTGCTGGCTTTACTTTGCCTGCTCTTCAGTCTGATGGTTATTCCTCAGTTTCGAGATCAGTTTATTATGCCGGCAGTTAATGTTCTAATCAATAATCTGCATTATTCTACAGCAGTATTAGGATGATAATTATGAAGCAGATAACCATGTTTATCGTTATGTTTATTCTATGGATGGCTTTTTCTTTTAGTCTGGAATTGGCTAATATAATCAGTGGAGTTATAGCCGCCCTGATTACCACTTTGATCTTCAGTGGCAGATTTCTTACTTCCTGGCAAAAATTCTTCAACCCGGTTCGTTACTTCTGGCTGATTATATTTATTATAATTTTTATTTGGGAATGCATTAAAGCCAATTTTGATGTCGCTTATCGTGTTATCAGTCCCCGGATGCCAATCAAACCTGGTATTGTAAAAGTTCATACTTCTCTTACTACGGATATGGCAAGAATAATTCTGGCTAATTCCATTACCATGACACCTGGTACGATCACAGTTGATATTATTAACAGTGATCTTTATGTTCACTGGATATATGTAAAAAGTGATGATCCCGCTTATTATACCCGGAAGATCATCGGCAGGTTTGAAACTTTATTAAAAAGGATCTTTGAATAATGATTGATGTCTTATTGTATATTCTTATGGGATTAAGTTTCCTTTGCTTTCTGCGGGTTATATTTGGACCATCTGTTGCCGACCGTATGGTAGCAATTGATATCTTTGGTATCCTGGTAGTCGGCATTTGTGCTTTGCTGGTAGTTAAAACCGGCAGACTTTTCCTGATTGATGTAGCTATTGCCTGGATACTGCTCAGCTTCATTGGCACCATCACTTTGGCAAAATACCTGACAAGGAAGAAATTGGATGAATAATATTAGCAATATACTATTTATTATTGGCGCAGCATTTGATTTATTTGGCTGTCTGGGATTGCTCAGGCTTCCGGACGTTTATAACCGCTTACAGTCAGCTACTAAATCTGTTACACTCGGCACCTGCAGTATCCTGCTTGGTTTGTTTGTTCGGTTCGGGTTCACGGATATTGGAATAAAAGCAATCATTGCCATACCTCTTCTTTTCTTCACTTCCACTGTTGCTGCTCATGCCCTGATCCGAGGCTCTTATAAAGCTGGTATTAAATTATCTGACAAAACTGTCGTTGACCATTATAAGGAGCTGAACAAATGAGATATCCCAAACTGCGTGAAGTTAAAGAAGCCCTGGTTTCATTGTTCTCCAAACCATATACGAGTCCATTTCCCAAAGGTGAATTCAAACCATTTCCGGGCTACCGTGGAAAACCTGTTGTGGATGAAGATAATTGCGTAGGCTGTGAAACCTGTGCCAATGTATGCCCGCCAAATGCCATCACTTTTGTGGATGATCCGGCGACAGGTATCCGTACGATCACTCGAGATTACGGAAGATGTATTTTTTGCGGAAAATGTGAAGAACACTGCATCACCGGTAAGGGAGTTAAACTCTCTGATGAGATCTATGATCTTTCCTGCTTTGATCGTTCGGAACTAGTCGAAACTCAGGAACGAGAATTACTGATCTGTGAGAATTGCGGAGCGATTATTACCACCAAGCAACACATGCAGTTTATCCATGAAAAACTCGGTCCCAAGGCTTTTTCATCTGTTCTCAATCTTAATATGCTCAATGAAAGACTTAAACTGGCTCATTCTGATGATGTTTCTGTACCCATTACGGATGGCTTAAAAAGAAAGAACTCATTCAATATTCTCTGCCCAAATTGTAACCGGCAACTACAGGTCGAGAATTTAACCTAGTGTTTGACTCTCTCAAACCCTTGCTGACAAACAAGACTGCTGCAATTTTGTTTGTAGGTATTGGAAATAGACTCAAATCTGATGATGCTATAGGGATATATATCTGTGAAAATCTGCAAACCTCAAATAATATCAAAACTTTGATAGTTGAAGCTTCTATCGAAAAATATGTCGGCAAAATCAATTCTCTTGCCCCTGACATTCTAGTCCTCACAGATTGTACGGATTTTAACGAAAACCCCGGATTCTTTAAAATGCTCGAAATCCACGAAATGCCGGATAATACCTTTCATACCCACACAGTCTCGCTTCGAAGAATTTCTGAGTTTTTTGAAATGAAAGTGTTCCTGCTGGGAGTTCAACCTAAAAACGTTAAATTCGGTGAAGAATTTACTCAACCAGTTCAAGCTGCCGCTGATAAAATTATTGCCTGGATAAACCAGAACCTTATCCAATCCTGCTAAGCCAGATACTGAGTCTGAACAGCAGGGCTGTTACTGCTGTTATTCAAGAATTTCCCCGCGTTTGACTCTCTGTGGCTTCCGAGAGGAAATCCCATAAATTATTTATTGTTTATTCAGATAATTTCTTGTTTACTAAATTTACAAACTTGTCAGGATCAAGAGGTTTCTCCATATATGAAACCAGGTAGCTTTTGAAATAATCTCTAACATCTTCTTCCTTGAAATGGGCACCACGTTTTTCCGCAATTCCTGTAAGAAAAATTACCGGCAGACTGATTGCCTTTTTCAAGTTAAGCAATTTCTTTAACATCCCAAAACCATCCAACTCTGGCATTTGGACATCAAGGATCAAAAGATCCGGTGAGTTCGCTACAACCTTCTCATATCCTTCATTTCCATTGAAAGCAAAGTCGAATTCATAGTTCTCGTCTTCAAGTAAATTCTCTATTAATACATGCATGTCCTGTTCATCATCAACTATTAATATTTTCTTTTTATTCATTTTTTTACTCCTGTTACTGCCAATCAGGCAGGATATTTCCCTGTGATGTAGTCTGTCAAAGTCATTTGCATCTGTAGCGCTTCGTTCAATAGTATTCGGATTACATCTCGCATGGAAAGGATCCCTTCCAAAACTCCCTCTTCATTAATTATTGGGATATGACGGATCTTTTTCTCCGATAAAAGCTTCATTATATCTCCAATGTTTTCATTACCGGTTGTGACGATCAATTTCTCTCCCGGCGTCATAATATTACGAACTTGTAAATGCCCGACCTGTTCAGCCGTGCTGGCTAATTTTTTCATTATGTCTCGCTCTGTCAATATTCCCTCGATATCGCCTTCAAGGTTAATCACCATTAATGCGCCTATGTGGAAACGATTCATGATATCAACTGCCTCTTTGAGCATAGTGGCTCCGCTCACGGAATGGATTACATTACCACGTTCTTTAAATAGAACCTTTAATTTTCTATTCATGTTTTCTCCTTAATTTGCACATCTATTACTACTCCTTTATTCTGCTTCTCTTACATATTTAAACATCTCTAATAATTTCTCCAATATGGCATATCGTAACCTTTTCCTGAATGCTGTCAATATTTTTTTTCATTCTGAGCCATTATTTTTCACTACAATGAATCGGAATGCAAAAACTGAATTTGCTCCCCTTGCCAAATTCACTTTCAACTCCGATATTACCATTATTCTGACGGATAAATTCTCGACAAATAACTAATCCTAAACCACTGCCTTGTTCAAGTTCTGTACCTGGCTTTGTTTTAGTTGTTTCCAAATCAAATAGTTTTGCTACTTCCTCGGGACCCATTCCAATACCTGTATCCGCTATACTCACTACCACTTGATTATCTCGTTCTTCCTGTGATATCGTGATCTTTCCTCCATGAGGTGTAAATTTGATCGCATTCGATAATAAATTACGGATTACAGTGGAGATCATGTTTTCATCTGCTAATACTAAAGATTGCTTAGACATGTTGTTGATTATTTCTATTCCTTTCGAAAAGGCGTTCTCAGTAAGTAACAAAATATTCTCTTCCACTACCCGGTTAATATTCAATTTTTCCAATTCTATGTCTATGGTGCCCGTTTGAAAACGTGACCACAACAATAAATTTTCCAGCAGTGTATATCCGTTTCTCGCTGATTTATGTATGCGCTGAAGAAAATCATAAATCTTCTCTGAGCTTAGTTTGGAGTAGTTCTTCATTAGCAATCGCGAAAAATTCAAGATTATGTTAAAAGGATTTTTCAGATCGTGTGAGATTATGGAGAATAAGCGATCCTTGGATTTATTGATCTTCTCTAATTCTTCCTGATTCTTATACAAGATGTCTTTTGTTTCCAAAATGCTCACAAAGTACTTCTTGATCATTGATATTCCCAAAAACATCAGTATCGAGATGACAAGTCCAGCTATTTCGTTTGACAGTATGATGTTCTTGCCGTCACAATAAAGCATTATTATGGATAACATACGACGATAGATCATAAACAGGTTGGCTAAAGAGATCAGTATCCAGCCTAAACGATGCCTGGTTATTTTGATAAGATGAAGAGCAAGTATAGCCGCTGCCAACTGAAATAGTATTGACAAGCACAAAATCAGATAATGAATAAAACAATTCATTTTTTTTACCAGCCATTAATTTATTTAATACAAAATCTACTACATTTATTAATATGTCAAATATTATACTTGTTTTTCTATTATTCCTGATTAATTACCCCCTTCTTCCGTATTGCCTAAAATTAATGTGCATCTACCGAAAACCCTTACCAGTCGCACTCGAAACAGTACCACGAAAAAATTTGGTGTCGTTTCGTGTGCAACTTCTTTGAGGTTGCGAAGAAGCTGAGGGGAGATATCGGCATGGTAGAAAAGAGCGGTTAGGGGGGGGAGAAATGAGACTGTTTAACTTAACTTA
>CAZAHZ010000220.1:0-5887 GCA_964485055.1 uncultured Candidatus Cloacimonadota bacterium | reverse complement strand
TTTGAGATACCAGAAGCAGAATTGAATTGTTCCTATGAGAATGGAGATCTAGTGATCACAGCCCGTGGAGAGCTATATTCTGCTGAGTTGGAATTTCCGTTTACAGTTGAAACTGAAAGGTTAAATATCAATACAGCATTGATCAGTTCCTCTTATAGGAATAAAATAGCTGTGGCATCCGCTACACCAGTGCGAGGAGAGATTCTACGCATGCCGGTACGCAGTGAAGCAATTGAAGGTCTAATCATTATAACATCTATAAACAGTATTAAGGGAGAATTGATAATTACTTCGCCTGAGGTAAGAAGTGGATTTAGAACAATATATCCCAATCCCTTTAATCCTGAAACAACGATTTCCTATAACCTGGTAAATGATGGGAATATCAGTATCGAGATTTATAACTGTAAAGGTCAGAAAGTGGAAACACTTGTTAACCAGGAGCAGGATGCCGGAGAATATCAGGCAATCTGGTCTGCGGAGAACAGAGCGAGTGGTATCTATTTTGTCCGTTTGAATTGCAATGGCACAATAGAACAAAGGAAAGTTCTTCTGATCAAGTAGAAATTAAATGGTAATTGTTGTATTTAATGGGGTAGATTACGATCTGCCCCTATTTTTTTCAAATCATTTAATTACTCTTAATGCTAACTTTCTCCAGTAAAATGCCCGATAATATTACCAGTGGCAGGGCTATAGCATATCTGATCAGAGTAAATTTTAATCCGAGGAAAGAAGCTTCGAAAAAGGTCATGGGGATACGGCAGATAGTGCTAAATCCGAGGAATGCGTAAACAAGTCTCAGTTGTGTACCTTTCTTATACAGCGAATATCCTAAGGGCAGTGAGATGTAAAGTCCTCCGACGATGGTTGCCGAGAGCAGCATCAGCCAGAACCAGGCGCTGATACCGTGACTGACTCCAAAGTGCTTCTCAATTGTCTGTTTGGGCACCCAGACATCAAAGAGTCCAATCATTATAAAAACGGGAGGCAGCAGAAATAGCAGTGTTTTCAGATATTGCCAGAGAGTGGCAAATAATTGTTCTCCAATCGGGAATCCACCGAGTTTTGCCCCGATACTAAAGCCAAAGATCAGTGCTATTAGCAGTGATGAAACCAGGTTTTTATCAGCTTTCATCAGAATTCTCGATAAAGAAATCCAATAGCTATAGCTATCAGCAGGGATATGAAAAATCCGGCTAAGTTACGAATTATTGCGATCTTTTTCCCAAAATAGGCTATCTCCACCGGCAGGCTGGCAAACCCTACCAGCATTAGACTGGTTGTGAATCCCGCAATGATGTAATAAGGAATTCCCTTTTCCAGCAGAACTGCTGCCAAGGGGTAGGCGATGAAGCCAGGTACAAATATTATGCTGCCAATCGCTATTGCCAGCAATAATCCCAGCCAGTTCGTATGCTGAGAAAGCAGATCACCGATTTTCTCAACCGGAAAAATAAGCGTGAAAACACCTAACAAAGCGAGCATAGTTAGAAAGCGAGGAAGAATGGACGAAAATTTGTGCCAGGCTAACTTAATAGCCTGCCAGGTTTTGTTTCTGTCAGCAAAAAAAGAAATTATCAGTAGTAAAATAGCTGCAGGATAAAGAAACCTCATCCATTTGTCATTTTAAAAAGGGGTCATCATCAGCAAAGAAATCATTTGTCCAGGAATTTTGCCTGCGTCCCTGCTCGAACTGGATACGCAGAGTGGAGTTTTCCGAAGGACGCCATTCCAACTGAAATTCCGGAATAAGATGAGATGAATTGTCATCATTCCAGTTCACATCATAATTATTATTGAATTTCATGGTGCCATCATTGACGAAATTCAGATTGAGCTTAAAATCCAGGTTTTTATGCAGATTAAATTTCAGGTGATTTGTATAAGTATTGGAGTAATATCCGTTTCCGGTAGAACTGAACCCGCTGGAGAATGTTAAAGAATGATGCATATCAATATCATTGGCATCAAACAGAGAAGGCAGTCTGAAATCTGGATTGTTATAATATCCATCGCTGACTCCGCACCATAATAATAGATTTATACTCAGAAAAGCAATCAGGATCAAGGCTTTTTTCATTTTCGTTCCTCCATATCTAATTCTATTTCCTTCAGCACTTCCTTTAGTGCTTTTTCCATATCTTCCATACTCCCATTATTTTCTATAATATAATGAGATTTGGCTTTGGCGTCAACCTGAGAATATTGCTGAGCCATTATTTCGTCTATTTTAAGCTCTGTCATCCCGGGACGCCTTAGTAAACGATCACTCCGTACTTCTACACTTGCCCAGATCATTATAATTATGTCAAATAGTTTTTCCAGACCAGCCTCAAAAAGAAGTGGAATTTCATACGCTGTCAACTCAGCTTTCTGGTCAATCAGTTCCCTGTGCAGCATTCTGAATATTTCCGGATGAATAATTTTATTTAGTTTTAAAATTTTAAGTTCATCTTTAAACACAATATTACCCAGAAGGTTATGGTCTATTTCACCATTGATCATTATCTGCTCGCCGAATTCTTCGACAAGTTGTTTTTTAATTTTCTGATTTGCCAGTGCCTGATGACCTAATTTGTCCGCAGATATAACCGGAATATTCTGTTCACTCAGCAATCGGCAGACTTCACTTTTTCCACTGCCAATGCCTCCTGTGATGGCGATGCTTAGTTTATTTGGTTTCATCTTTTAGCATTTGTGCCAGTTCATCCAGGCTGAGATGCGAATTCAAGTGTCCTCTTTTAGCCAGCGATATGCGTCCCGTTTCTTCCGAAGTGATGATCACCACAGCGTCTGATGACTCAGATAATCCGACTGCCGCCAGATGACGCGTGCCTTGTTCCCGGGTATATTCCAGGTTTTCAGAAAGAGGTAACACAACCTTGCAGGCATAGATCCGATTATTGCGGATTACCACTGCTCCATCATGCAGGAGACTGCGTGTATCGAAAATTGTTAACAGGAGTTTCACTGATATTGTTGAGTCCAGGATTTCGCCGGATTCAATGTATTTATCCAGTCGGTTATTTTGCTCTATCACAATCAGCGAACCCTTGCTGCGAAAGGATAGTATCGAGATGGCATTTAGTATCTTGGGATAGATAGAGCCTTGTTTCCGTTGAAAGAGTTCCATTAAATTATATCGCTGATTAAGCTTTGATAAAACCGCCCTGATCTCCGGTTGAAATAAAATGACAAATACCAGAAACCAGTAATTCTTAATCTGATTAAGCACATAAGTCATCATCTTCAATTCAAATAATGTCGTAAGAAAATAACTCAATAACAGGATCATTAAGAAACCAAATAGTTGTAATCCGCCATTACGTCTGAAAAACTGCATTCCCAAAAATAGCAGTATCGCTATTAAACTGATATCAATCACGCCACTTAAACCTGGTAAAAGAAAATTCATCGGGCATTCCTAATCGCCTGCAAAACCTGCAGCATTTGATAATTTTTTTGGACATCATGGACGCGAACCAGGTGTATTCCGGCAGAATGTGCCAGTGCCGTGGTTGCCAGCGTCCCTGCTTCTCGTTCCTGAACCGTACTTGGGTATATCCTGCCGATAAAACTCTTGCACGAGGCTGCCAGAATTACCGGGCAGTCCAGACAGTGAAATTCTGCCAGTCTCTGCAGAATGATCAGGTTGTCGGATTGTCTTTTGCCAAATCCGATACCGGGGTCAATTATTATTCTCTCGCGCCCGATTCCGTTTCTCACGCAAAATTCTATTCTTTCTGATAAAAATTCCAGTATTTCCCGTATGGTATCTTCATATTCCGGTTTTTCCTGCATAGTTTTGGGAGTTCCCTGCATGTGCATCAAGATTACCGCTATTTCCGGGAAATCCTGCAAGACAGAAACCATCTCTGTATCAGAACGCAGCGCCGAGATGTCATTTATAATATCAGCTCCGGCAGATATCGCTTCCCTTGCCACAACTGCCTTAGTCGTATCAATAGAGATCAGCACATCATTTTCCTGATGTATCATGCTGATCACATCAATAACGCGTTCAAGCTCCTCATCCACACTGACAGGTTCCGCACCAGGTCGGGATGATTCCCCGCCGATATCTATTATTGCTGCACCCTCTGCGATCATTCTTTTTGCCTGCTGGAATGCCTGCTCTTTTCCCAGAAACCGATTGCCATCCGAAAAACTGTCCGGTGTGATATTTAAAACTCCGATCAATTGCGTTTGAGTGAGATCAAGCATTTTGCTATTGATCTTCCGTATTCCAATTGCTTCTCCCTGCCTGTTTGTCAGAAGACGAATGATATCCTGACGAATTTCAGGTAATTTGAAATGTTGCTGATAAGCAAGTTTATCAGCCAGGTGACGCAACTTTATCTCATTTCCGATCAGGATCACTTCACTGACTGTTATGGTGCCATTCACCACACCACGGGCAACGGCTGCATCGCCGCCCAAAGACAGCATTTCCTGTTTCAGGATATTAGCTGCTGCCAGGTTTACATTTTCCAGCTTCAAACAAATGCTATTCATCTTGGCATACATGGATTCAGTTCCCCCAGACGACACTTTGATCTTTACTAATTCAAGCTTCGCTTGTGTTGGAGAAGTTATATTTAATATTCTATTCATTATCCCCTTTCTGTTTCACTTCCCACTTATTCCAGTTTATAGCTGAAGGTGATCACACCTGTTTGGATATGGTCTCCAATTATTGAATTAAACCGCCATTGCTGCAGTGCTTCCAGACTGACCTGGTCAAGCTGCGGTCCGCCTTTACGCGTGATAACGATATTTTCACTCACACTGCCATTAGGCTTAACCTCAAACCTGATTTCCACTTCACTGTTCTGCTGCAATCCTGCGGGATATTCAGGGATCACTTTGTTAAGTATTTTCCGGTTCAATATCTCACCACTAAGTGAATAACCGCCTTTATCGCTGTCTTCTGCGGTTATCCTTTTCCTGATATCTGCCAGAAAATCTTTATCTGCGTTCACGCTTGCCCGGTCGGTTTCCGGTGGAGTCTCACTGGTTGATAAGGCTTCCGTATTTATTCCGCTTTTTACTTTATCCCTTGTATTACCAGCAAGGACTCCTTCTTCGAGGTCAGTCCAGGCTGGACGTTGATTTACTGGATTGATTATTTCTTCATCTGTCCGGCTGGTAATCTTAGGTAGATTGATCTTATCCGGGGCAATACTCGACATCGTACCCTGCACAGGGTTTGATGCCGGATTACGCAACCCGCTTGGTGTTTGAGTATTGTTCCCCCGTTCGGATGGCTGTCGAACCCCGTAATTGACCACCTCGATCAGCTTCTGCACCGGAGCTGTGATCAATTCAAACTGCGAATAAAATAAAATAACAGCCAGAATTAAATGTAATCCCAGCGAGACAATAACAGCCGTTCTCTCAGCATATCTTCCCTGCATTTATTCCTGTCCTTTTTTTATTTAACAACGAAAGGCACCAAAAGCACGAAATTAAATTCAAAGTGATATTTTCTCTTAAATTTATGAGCCTTTCTTTGCCTAATTCTCATTGTCACTTTTTCCGATGTTTATCAATCGCTCTATGCTTACTTTTGGGTATGTACCAAAATTTACCAATATTCCAAGTTTCATACCTGATACTTTTAAATAATTGATAACCTGAGCCTTATGTTCGGGGGCAATTTTATCTACTGCTTTAATCTCAATTACAATTTTATCAAAGCAGATAAAATCTGGTTTATAGGTTAGCAGTAATTGTTCACCTTTATAAGTTAGCTTCAATTCTTGTTGAGCTGCAAAAGGAATTTCCTGATTTGCGAATTCTCTTTCAAGGCATTCTTGGTAAACTGCCTCCAAAAAACCACTACCTATTTCCCGATATACTTCAAAAACTGCTCCCTGAATTT
>CAZAHZ010000219.1:0-5943 GCA_964485055.1 uncultured Candidatus Cloacimonadota bacterium | reverse complement strand
TGATTATCCCGATGAATCGGGACGGTGCAAGTCCACTTACAGCAGAAATTCTGTTAATTTCGGGGGGATACCAGCAAGGTTATTAATAATCTTGACATTAGATAGTAGAAAAAATTATTTGATTTATTTTTAAGTAGTTATTAATAAAGAAGTGAAATAAAGGAGTAACGATGGCATTACCGAAACGTAAGACTTCGAAATCACGCCGAAATAAAAGGCGTACGCATTATAAAGCGGAAGCTCCGGCAATCAGCACCTGTTCCAATTGTGGAGAGCCAATGCGACCGCATAATATCTGTGGCAAGTGCGGGTATTATAATGGTCGTAAAATACTGGAGACAGAGAAGGAATAGGATATTCCCAAGTAAGCAGTTATGCAGGTCAATAACATAACCGTAGGGTTAGATGCCTTTGGAAGTGATAATGCACCTTACCCGGAAGTGGAAGGTGCAATTATTGCTCTAAAGGAAGAGATTTGCGAGTCAATACTGCTATTCGGAGATGAAGAGGAATTAACGAAAGAGCTGGACAAATATTATTATGACCGAGACCGGATACGAATAGTACATTGCAGTGAACGCGTGACGATGTCTGATGCACCATCCAGGATCATGCGTCAGAAGAAGAATTCATCTCTTGTGCAAGTAATTCAGGCAGTGCAGGATGGACGGGCACAGGTGGCGGTTTCAGCGGGGAGTACGGGTGCAGTGATGACGGCATCTCTATTTATTTATGGGAGAATGAAGAATATTCTTCGTCCAGCCATAGCGACATTGTTTCCAACTATCAAGGGTGTGAAATTGCTGCTGGATGTGGGAGCCAATACAGAATGCAGTGTGGAAAACCTGGTGCAGTTTGCAGAGATAGGAAGTTTGTATACGCGTCATTTTTTTAACATTGAATCACCAAAAGTAGGATTAATCAATATTGGTGAAGAAAGCAGCAAAGGCAGCGAGCTATATAAATCAGCATATCAAAGTTTAAGTAAACATCCGGATATAAATTTTCAGGGTAATATAGAGGGCAAGGATATCTTGAAGGGTACTGTGGACGTAGTGGTCAGTGATGGATTTACCGGCAATATAATTATAAAGACAGTCGAAGGGGTAGCCTCATCCATGTTCTATATCCTCAAGGAACAATTTAACAAGGATTGGATCAGTAAATTAGGGGCGTTATTATCGTATCCGGCATTTGCCTTCTTAAAGAAAAAGGTTGATCATCGGGAATACGGCGGAGCTTTGCTGGTCGGATTGAACGGTCTTTCAGTGGTAGCCCATGGCAGATCAGATGCAGTGGCAATAAAAAATGCTATCAAAACATCTGTGCGTATGGTGGAGTCGAAATTTCTGGAACACGCCCGGAAATATTATGAGAGTAAATAGATGAATCAATATCATGCAAGAATCAAAGGGACAGGACGTTCGCTACCAGATAAAATACTGAACAATTATGATCTGGAAAAGATTGTAGAAACCTCGGATGAATGGATCAGAACCCGGACAGGAATGTCTGAACGTCGGGTAGCAGAGGATAACAAAGCTTCAAGTGATTATGCCACAGAAGCGTCGGAACATGCTTTGCAGATGTCTGGCTTGCATGCTAAAGATCTTGATATGATCATAGTGGGAACAGTCACGCCGGATTATACCGTTCCAGCCACAGCCTGCCTGGTGATGAAAAATCTGGGGATCAAGAATATACCGGCATTTGACGTATCGGCTGGATGCCCGGGCTGGATATTTTCCACCAACATAGCCACGCAGTATATAGAAAATGGTGTGTATGAAAACATTCTGGTGATAGGAGTAGATCTGTTGACCAGGATCACAAACTATAAGGATCGCAATACATGTGTTCTTTTTGGGGATGCTGCGGGAGCAACGATAATATCACGAGCCAGTGAAATTGATATATCCCGGATAATAGATTCTGACATTACAGCAGATGGCAATTACTGGGATTTACTGATTCAACTGGCAGGGGGATCAAAGTTTCCCGCGACTTATAAATCTGTCCGGGAGCGATTGCATACGGTGCAAATGGAAGGGAATAAAATTTTCAAGTTGGCAGTGAAATCAATGTCAGCATCTTGTGAGGCATTGCTGAAGAGAAATAATCTTGATGTGAGTTCCGTAGATTGGGTAGTACCTCATCAGGCAAACCTGCGGATAATTGAAGCACTGGCAAAGAAACTGAAAGTAGAAATGAGCAAAGTAATAGTAAATATTGAAAAGTATGGCAATACATCAGCAGCGACAATACCTGTTGCACTTGATGAAGTGATCAGGAGTGGCAAGGTACGGCATGGAGATATCGTATTGATGACCTCTTTTGGGGCTGGATTATCTTCTGGGAGTTTACTGGTTCGTATATAAGAACGATAATGGGGAGAATATGCTAAAAACAGCGTTCATTTTTCCCGGTCAAGGTGCCCAATATGTGGGCATGGCACGGGAATTAATTGAATCTGATTCAGAAATAACCAGACATCTGGAAATATTTCGGAAAAGGACAGGATTTGATCTGCAGGAGATCATGCTGGATGGACCAGAGGAGAAATTGAAGGAAACCAGATTTACACAGCCGGCAATACTTTTTCATTCGATAGCAGCTCTGCGGATGTTTCAAGCAAAGATCAATTTGAAGCCAGTATTTGTAGCTGGTCACTCACTGGGTGAATTTTCTTCCTTAGTAGCTAATGGAGTGTTATCATTAGATAATGCCCTTTATTTGGTTCACAAAAGAGGTGAATTTATGATCAGGGCAAGTGAGGATAAGCCATTTGCCATGGTTGCAATAATCGGGTTATCTTCAGACAAGGTAGTGGGAATCTGTGAGATGGCTTCCAAGAGTGGAATTGTGATAGCGGCGAATTTTAATACTCCAGAGCAGACAGTGATTTCTGGCAGCCGAGAGGGAGTGGGAGCAGCAATAAAAATAGCAGAGGCTGAAGGTGCCAAAAGGATCGTTCAATTAGTGGTAGGAGGAGCATTTCATTCACCACTGGTAGCCAAAGCTTCGAAATGGCTGGCAGAAGAAATGAGCAGGCTGACTTTCCGGGTGACAGATATTCCGTTAGTTTCCAATGTAGATGCAGAGCCATCAACAGATATTGAGCATATAAAGCTAAATCTGGCAAAGCAGGTGACTTCTACAGTACGCTGGGTTGAGAGCATCGAATATATGACCAAAGCCGGAGTGGAACTTTTTATAGAGTTCGGACCACAAAAAGTGCTAAGTAGTATGTTGCGCAAGATTGATCGAAATCTCCAATCCATAAGCATAGATAAACCCGGAGATATTGAAATCGCAATAGAATTGATAAACGATAAGAAAATAATGGAGTAACAATAATGAATTTCAAGGATAAGACAGCGATAGTAACAGGGTCTTCACAGGGAATTGGAAAAGCCATAGCCCTGGCATTTGCAAAGCATGGAGCAGCAGTAGTCATCATTGATCTATTTGAAGAAGGAGTAAATTCTGTGGTAGCGGAATTCATAGAACAGGGATATAACTGCCGGGGATATGTTTGTGATGTAACCGACGCTGCCAAAGTGGGAGAAGTATTCAAGATAATTAATCAGGAATCTGGCGGTATAGACATTTTGGTTAATAATGCGGGAATAACGCGAGATAATTTAATATTACGGATGAAGGAAGAGGATTGGGATGCAGTCCTGAACGTGAATTTAAAAGGTACATTTAATTGCATTCAAAAAGCTTCACGCTATATGCTGAAGCAGCAGAATGGCTCAATAATTAATATAGCTTCAGTCGTAGGATTAATGGGTAATGCCGGGCAATCAAATTATGCGGCATCCAAGGCTGGAATAATAGGTTTGACAAAATCAGCAGCCAGAGAGTTTGCTGTACGCAATATAAGATGCAATGCGATTGCTCCCGGTTTTATAAAAACAGCAATGACTGATAAACTGGCAGCGGAAGTTGTGAGGGGATATACAGAAGCGATACCCCTGAAACGAATGGGAACACCGGAAGATATTGCCGATCTATGCCTGTTTCTTGCCTCAGAGATGAGCTCTTATATCACAGGTCAGGTAATAAATGTTGACGGCGGTTTGGTAATGTAAGAAATAAAGTCCAGTCAGGAAGCTGGTAAAATAATTGGGAACCTGCATTATAGAGGTAAACCTAAGAAAAAGAAAAAACAGGAGGATAAAATGGACATTACTGCAAAAGTAAAAGAAATTATCGTTGAAGAATTGGGAGTAGAAGCTGGAGAAGTAACGCCAGATGCCAAATTTATCGAGGATCTTGGAGCTGATTCACTGGATACAGTAGAATTAATAATGAAATTTGAAGAGGAATTTGAGCTGGAAATAGCTGATGAAGAAGCAGAGAAACTTACGACAGTAGGCGAAGCGATCACTTTTCTGAAAGCGAAACTGAATTAGTAAACGATCAGAAACAACGATTAGCGGATGAGAAATCTCATCCGCTTTTTAACACAGAGAGGTAATAATGAGCAAGCGAAGAGTTGTAGTGACCGGTCTGGGGACTGTAAATGCTTTAGGTCATAATGTTAAGGAATTCTGGGAAAACCTGTTAGAAGGTAAAAGTGGTATTAACCATGTTAAACATTTTGAACTTAGCGAAGAATATGCGAGCAGAATTGCTGGAGAAGTAAGGGAATTTGAGCCGGAAAATTCTTTTAATAAAAGGCGTTTAAAAAAACTGGATCGTTATACAAAGTTTGCCTTGTGTGCAGCTAAAGAAGCGTTGGAGGATGCCGGGCTCAAGGAAGGCAACTATGAACCTGAGCGAAGTGGCTGCATTTTATGTACAGGAATAGGTGGGATGTACACTTATGAAACAGAATGCACCAAGCATTATAATGAGGGACCTCGTCGTGTCAGCCCATTTTTTATACCAAAGATGATTTCCAATGCCGCAGCAGCGGAATTAGCTATTGAATACAATTTAAAAGCACTCAATTTTAATATTTCATCAGCCTGTGCCAGTGCAAATCATGGCATAGGTACTTCATTCAGGTCAATACTATATGGAGATGCAGATTTAATGGTGTGTGGAGGTGCTGAAGCATCAGTGACTCCTTTAACCTTTGCCGGATTTAGTAATATGCGAGCATTAAGCACGCGAAATGAAGATCCTCAGGCAGCCTGCCGACCATTTGACGCTGAGCGGGATGGTTTTATATTAGCAGAGGGATCCGGAGTGATCATTTTGGAGGAACTGGAGCATGCCTTGAAGCGGGGTGCACATATATATGCAGAGTTAATAGGTTATGGAGCTTCCTGCGACGCTTATCACATAACGGCTCCTTCAGAAGGCGGTGAAGGCGGAGCCAGAGCAATAGTGAATGCGATCAAAGATGCTGGCATTCAACCCCAGGATGTTGACTACATCAATGCTCACGGGACATCTACTCCTTTAAATGACAAAAATGAAGTGATGTCTATCAAAACTGTATTCGGTAAGCATGCTTATAAATTAAAGGTCAATTCGACCAAATCTATGGTAGGGCATACATTGGGGGCAGCAGCCGGTATCGAAGCGGTTGTCTGCTGCAAGAGTATTCAAACAGACAAAGTACATCCTACCGTTAATTTAACTCATCCTGATCCGGAATGTGATCTTGATTTTATTTCTAAGGGAGCAGAAGATTTTATAGTGAATGTAGCCTTGAGTAATTCATTGGGATTTGGCGGACATAATGGAGTGTTAATATTCCGAAAATATGATTGATAATATGAAGAGACTGATAAGCAGTTTATTGGGAAATTCACCGCTTATCAAAGAGGAGTTTACTCATCTGAAGAGTTTGATGAGTATCATAGACTACAAATTTAAGACAGAAGAACTTCTACTTTCTGCTATAATGCACACTTCAGTAATTGGCAAGGAGGGAGAATGTTCTTCTTTTGAGAGAATGGAATTTCTGGGAGATTCCATATT
>CAZAHZ010000218.1:0-5948 GCA_964485055.1 uncultured Candidatus Cloacimonadota bacterium | reverse complement strand
GCATAATGTTCAGACAATTTTTCAACTAAATATAGTCGTAATGAAAATCAGTGATGATATTCTTTTTTCTGACCAGCTTGATCCTTGAAAATGCTTCTTAAATTCTGTATTTAAATCCTTAGGACTTAACAGCATCCTGTCTTTCATTCTTATTTCTTTTGACTTTTTTGTAAAACAGGTCTCTGCATTTACTGAACAGATAATTTCTATTATATTCTCCCATAGTGTTTTTTTATGATACATTAGATATTCAAACCCATTCATGTGTGAATATTTTTGAATTATTTCCATGAACCTACCTCCTCCAGAAAAGTCAGTTGTTCACTTTCATTTTTAATCAAAAGAATTCCTCGACGCTCTGCGTCGGGGTAAATAGGAAAGTTTGAAAACCTGGGTTTTCATTCACACACTTTCCTTATGATACCTCGGGGCTTGCCCCGGGGTAGTTCATTTTTTGGTTTGTATATTGGTTTATTCATCGGTCTGGTTCTTAATGTACCTTCAAGCACTTTTTGTATCCTTTCTTTTGATATTTCAATGTAATGTTCCAGGATTTCTGCTCCGGCTCCTCGCCGCGAATTTCTTAGTGCTGATACTATTGTCGTTCCTGAACCTAAAAAAGGATCTAATACCCAATCATCCTCATTTGTCATTGATAATATTAATCTTTCAATAAGTCCTACCGGAAATTGACAAGGATGGTCTGTTTTCTCTACATGATTGGATTTTACATTTGGGATATCCCAGACATCTCCTGGATTTTTTCCTAAAGGATTACAGGATAATTTACCTGCATTAGGTCCTTTGAAATGCTTTTTATTTGGATATTTCTGGGGAATTCTAACCGGATCAAGATTAAACACATATTCCTTGGTGTTTTTTGTGTACCAGTTGATTGTCTCATAACGACCGGAAAACCTGTTCTTACAATGCAGCCCATGCTCAAAATGCCAGATTATCCTGTTTCTCATCACAAAACCTGCTTCTTTAAAGATTTCGTATAAAATTATATCGAGCGGGATTATTTCGCCTTTGCTGACGTAATTCCCTACCTGCCAGCAAATGCTTCCTTCGTCTTTGAGTATCCTGAAACATTCAGTAATTATTTCCTGCTGTTGATTGATATAATCTTCAATTTTCAATTGCTGCTCATATTCTTTGCCGATATTATATGGAGGTGAAGTTACGATCAACTGGATAGACCTGTCTGGTATCGTTTTCAACAGGTTAAGACAATGTCCATGAAAAACGACAATATTTTCTTCAATATCAAATTTTTCTGCTATCCTAAACTCAAGCTCAAACATTATTACTCCTCTTAATATAAATATTTAGGTTTTATTTTATGTCAAGAAATTCTATGATTTATTCTTGTACTCCCCTCCCAAGATTATCAGAATTCCAATCGTTATGTGGACTTGGCGGGGTAAGTGATGATTTGCCCTAACGGCAGGGGCGGGATTTTACAGGCGAATCAATATTCGCCCAAATGGTTAAGGGAAAAAGTAAAAACACGCCAGCAAGTTACCTGTTTCAAGTAATTAAATCTGAGATTGGAAGATGTGGATTTTAGTAATTTTGTTATTAAAGTAACCACTCAAAAAAAATAATTAAGAATTTTTACCTATCTCAATAGGTTTTCATGGCTTAGGATAGATCAAAATCAACATTTTTCCTCTAAAAATGCAACTTGGAAAAACAGAATTCATTGATTATATCATTACTAATTATGAGTTAACAGAGCAAATAGATATATATATGTTGCACAACATGATTATGCAAGTCAACTTCTCTGAATAGTGAAGATTTTATTTCTATATATTTAAAGAAAGAAATTTCATTCTTAAAAATGATAAAAATGTAGTTATGATTGCCAATAAAACACTGATTTTTTAAAATAAAATGCCTAAGATCAATGAAATCAAGGAAATTAATATGTCATTTATACAATAACGTATAGCACATTTTAAAAGTGTGATATTTTAAAATAAATATTGACATATTAAGAATAAAAATTATCTTTTATTAATACAAGGAGGAACTATGGCTGACAAAAAGAAACCAGTTGAAGGAGCTAGCAAATTGGCACAAGCTCCCAAGCGTGCACCTGAGAAAAAGAAAAAAACCAAGAAGTAGTTACTTGCTTGGTCAGGAGGAATTCCTGAATCGCATCATAAGATGTGAACATGGATTCCTGGTATAATACTCAGATAATAAACCGTCTGCTTTGTTAAATTGCAGACGGTTTTTTTTACTCTTTTTTTTGATTTACACCTTGGAAAGCATAGAATTTGGTCGAGTGCAGATTATAGCAGGTAATATTCACTTTACAGAATAAGCAAAACAAATTTTTATTACTACTTGAAATTAAATATATAGAGGTTGAATATGAAGAGAGTATTTTTATTTTTACTATTGAGTATCACTATCTGCGTTATTGCCCTTGAACCGCATTTTATGTTTGATCCTGCCATATCGCCCGATGGTGAAGATGTGTGTTTCGTCTATCTTGACAAACTCTGGACTGTTGACTGGAAGGGTGGAATTGCCCGTAGCCTAACTTCGGTTGACAGAAATATTACAACTCCGCAGTATTCTCCTGATGGAAAGTGGATTGCTTATATGACCTCGCGTGATGGTTATCAGTGCATCTATAGAATACCGGCTGACGGTGGTGATGCAGAAGCTGTTAATTATGATGATTTCTCTCTGTGTGACTGGTTTCCGGATAGTAAGAGTCTCCTGGTGACACGTTATCAGGCAAAATACCATAGAGAATATTTCCGTCTATATCTTGATGGCAGGCTGGAGAAGATCACCTCTTTTTCCGGTTCGTTTTCCAGTCTGAACCGTAAGGGTGACCAGATCATTTTCTGCCGGCGTGGTGACCCTTATCGCGAGAAATATACCGGCTCTGCTAATGGTGAACTCTGGATATATGACCTGAAACAGAAAAAATACATCCGACTTACTGAAACTGACTACACCGAACGCTACCCCCAATTCTCCATGCAGGAAGACCGTATCTTCTTTGGTGCTTCCGATGGTGAAGTTTTCCAATTATATCAGGTGGATCATCTTGATTTCACCACTAAGAAGAAATTAACCAGTTTCAAAACCTGGTCTCTCAGAGATATTGATGTAGCTTATAAAAATGACCGGATTGTTTTTGAACATTTTGACCAGATCTGGAAATATGATCCCGATAAGAAAAAAGCTTCTCAATTCAATATAGAGATCAAAGAAGATATCTTAGAAAATCCGCTACAAAAGGAGAAATGCAACAACAGCGTTAAGTTGTATGACATTTCATCTGATGGTAAACTACTGGTTTTTTCCTGGAAATTTGATCTGTTTGCCATGCCTGTGGAAGGTGGCGAAGTGAAACAGATAACTTTTGATCAGAAAGGAATAGAAGATATTAACATTATGAATGACAATAAAACTGTCCTGTTTACAAAAGTCATAAAGGGAACTCCCCGCTTATTCCGTTTTAACATCATAGATATTGAAGATATTGAAGAGATAAAATGGAGTCATGGAAAATACATTGAATACATTCGAAATCAGGAAGGCAGACTGACTGTGGGCTTTTCCACACCGGAAACCAGGGGAAATCGAACGGCAGTTGGTGACAGTCTGGGCAATGATCTGGAAATCCTGCCACTCGGTGAACGTAATAATTATGGTGTCTTAGACAAGGAAGGACGTTATTTTTTATATCAGGTAACTGATTACAACATCTGGAATCATGAAATGAGGATTTTTGACAGGGAAACAGAAGAAATGTATCCATTGGAAATAAGCACTTCCTGGTTTTCATCTATCTATTGGGGAAAGGACGGCAAAAGTGCCTTCTATTCACGAAACGGCGATATTTACCGGCTTGATCTTCAACCCAAAGACGACTACTATTATGATGATGAAGACCATTGGGAAGCAATATTGAATGTTGAAGACCCGAAAAAGGATAAAAAGGACAAAGAAGACGAAGAAGAAAAAGATGCTGACGAGGATGAAGACGAAGAAGCAAAGGAAGAAGATGAGAAAGGATTGGAGATTGATTTTATCGGGCTTGATCAACGTCTGACATGCATAGTCAATGAAGAAGGTTATAACTATATTGTTCATCTCACAAAAGATATGATCTATTACATAAATAATAATTATAATGATGATGATATCAGGACATTGCGAAAAGTGAAATATAATGGTGAGGATGATGAAGTTGTTCATGAATTCGGTTCTGATATTGAAAATGTCATCTGTCGTAATAAAATGTGGTATTATCAGAAAAGTGGTTCTATTTATAAAATGTTACTGGATGGCGATAAACCTGAGATGATTGAAAACGAATTCAAATACGAATACGATCTGCATCAGCTTAATAAGGATGTTTTTGATCAGGTCTGGCTCAGATTCGGACGTGGGTTCTATGACCCGGAAATGCACGATCTTGACTGGGACAAGATTTATAAGAAATATTCCGAATACGTGAAATATGTTTACGAACCTGGGATACTTGCCAATATTGTTGATGAAATGATTGGCGAACTTAATGCTTCACATACCGGATTTTATCCACGCAAAGACCGGGATTATCCCAGTATCAGAAGGGCATATCTGGGTGCTACATTCGATTTGGGCGATTTCCCTGCCAAAGGTATCCGTTTCCAAAAGATTTATCGTAATTCCAGCCTGGCTTTGAATTTTAACATAGAAGCTGGAGATATTCTGCTCAGTGTTGATAGTGAAGAAGTTGGCGCTGGTCAGCCGTTTGACCGGCTTTTCCGTGATAAAACCGATGAGAAAATAAAACTGACCGTTGATGTGGGTGACAGCATCCGCACCGTGGAAATCAAAGGTATCAATAACCGTGGGAATTACAAGCTGTGGTATGATGACTGGGTAGAAATCAGGCGTCAGAAAGTTAATGAGATGTCGCAGAACCGCATTGCCTATTCTCATATTCAAGGTATGGATTACGAGAGTTATCTGAAATTTGTAAATGACCTCTTTGGCAGGAATTTCGATAAGGATGCCTTGATAATAGATATCCGTTTCAATGGCGGGGGTTATACGCATGACTTCATCCTGGAAACTTTAACCAAAAAACAATACGGTTGGAATTCAAGCCGTTATGCTGATGCCGTTAAATATCCCACGCCCCATGATATCTGGGATAAACCAATCGTACTGCTGATTAATGAAGATTCCTTCTCTGATGCTGAAATATTCCCCATCCTGTTCAAACATCTCAAGCTTGGTAAAGTGATTGGTATGCCTACTTCCGGCTCTGTAATTGGTACTGGACATATCGAATTTATGGATGGTTCCTCGATGAGAATGCCCTCTTCCGGCTGGTTCGAGATGGATATCTCCAATATGGAAGGTGCAGGCGCCACTCCCGATATCCTTGTACCCATGACTCCTGAAGATTACATCAATGACAACGATGCCCAACTGAAGCGAGCAATCGAAGAACTCCTCAAGGACATCTCCAAATAAAAATAGATAGATAATTACAAAGGATAACAGCTCAGAACAAGATGTTTAGGAGTATATCGCTGTTTAGGAGTACATTTAGAAGTTTAGGAGTACATTATCCGTGATAATGTGATTAGTTTAGAAATAGTTCAAGAAGTCTATAAATACGCAGATGTTTAGAAGTACGTCGCTGTTTAGGAGTACGTTGTTGTTTAGGAGTACATCGAGCGTCTCGATGTGAGAAAACGCTAGTTTTCTTTAAGCATATTCCAACCAGCCAAGGCATGTATCTAAAATAAAAACTGGATTTCCGAATCTTCTCTCGCCTTCGGCTCGACGCATCAAGACGTTTGATGCACTCCTAGATTCCTACTCCAATTCCAGAATGTTTAGGAGTTCATCGAGTGTCTCGATGTGAGATAACGCTAGTTTTCTTTAAGCATATTCCAACCAGCCAAGGC
>CAZAHZ010000217.1:0-5979 GCA_964485055.1 uncultured Candidatus Cloacimonadota bacterium | reverse complement strand
AGGTCTGGAATACGATATCACCAAGGCAGTAAAAAAGATAGCTTCACAAAAGATGAAGCGGGTCGCTTTTTTCACTTCGGATGTTGAAGATATCGCTGTTGGAATGGGTCAGCAGGTATCACCTTTTCAAACTGTCCGTCAGATGATCAGCGAAAGCTATAAACTTTCTGACGTTGATTTGAATGAGCCTTTAACTGTGGATACTGACGTCCTTGTGGTCTCAGGTATCTCAGACAGTCTTTCTGAAACTCAGCTCTTCAATTTTGATCAATATATCATGCAGGGCGGAAATGTGGTGATCTTCCAGGATAGAGTGAAGGCGGACATCCAAAATGCCTCAGCCAGTGTTTATGAAGCGAATCTATTCCCATTGCTGGAAAATTATGGCATCTCAGCTAAAATGAATCTGGTAGCAGATGCAGAATGCGGACAGATATCAATCACGAGACAACAGGGAATTTTCCGTTTCAATACTCCGGTTGAATATCCATTTTTCCCAATTATCAGTAACCGAAATAAGAATAACATGATCGTCAAGAATATAGATGTCATGCAGATGGTCTTTGTTTCAGAAATTGATACTTCAAAAGTTATCAACAATTTTGAGCCACTTATTTACAGTTCAGATCATTCTGGTCAAACATCGGGTCCTCGCTTCGATATCGGCTATAACAAATATATGCAGAAGGACTTGAGGTCAATGCTCACAGAAGGAAAAAAAGTACTGGCAGGTATTTATACCGGAAAATTCACGAGCTTTTATGTTGATAATCTGCAATATCCTGATCTGATCCCTGAGACAGAAAATGCCCGGATAATTTTTGTTCCCAGTGGCAATTTTATGCGCGAAGATGCAGGTGGCAAATCTGGGGGAAACCAGAATTTTGTGCTGAATTCAGTTGATTATCTTGCCGGAGACGAAGGTCTCATCCAGATCAGATCGCGTGAAACAGAATATCATCCTCTCAAAACTGTCTCTAATTCTACCCGGCAGATCATCAAATGGTTGAATATTCTTCTACCATCATTTCTTCTTATACTTTATGGTATTCTCCGCTGGAGAAAAGAAGAGAATAGAAAAATCCGCATAGGAGATCTCTATGAATAAGAAAACACTAGTATATCTCTTAGTATTGGTTGTCTTAGCAGCCATTTTCTTCATATCAAAAATTGATACTAAAAAGGAAAAAAGATTTAACTTTTTCGTTGCTGACTCTAATTCTGTAGCCAGGATGGAAATCATTTCCCAAACTGATACACTCTTTCTCGCTAAAGAAGGGGAGGAATGGAAAATTGTTGCTCCTGTGATCTGGAAACTTCAGGATGGAAAAATCAAAAAAATCATGGAAAGCGTATTAACAGCCGAAACTTCTTCTATTCCGGTTTCTGAAAATCTTGCTTCTCTGGAAAAATATGAACTGACTGATTCTCTCGCTACGCATTTTAAAACTATTGATGGTAGCAGTAATGTCCTGGATGATGTCCTGGTTGGAAAAAGCAGCAATTCTAATGTTACACCGGTACGTAAGATAGATTCTAATAAGGTCTATCTGCTGGAAACCAATATCGGATACAATATCAAGCCCACGCTCAATTCGTTTAGAAGACGTGAGATCATTGAGATTGACCCGGAACAGATCACCAAATTTATGGTAGTATCTGATGAAGCCACTTACACGCTCACGCAATCTGATACTCTCTGGGAATATGTAGATGAAAAGGAAAGTTTTACAGTGCCGAATGATAATGCCACTCTTAAATCTATTAAAACTTCCTTTAATCGCTTTGCTGCCACTGATTTTGTGGATGGTAAATTCGATATATATGCCGATGCACTGGCTAATCCGACTCTGGAGCTGGGGCTGGAGATGTGGAACGGAGATACTTATTATCTCCGTTATGCACCTTATGAGGAAAAGAAGTATATTGTTCAACTGAATAACGATACTGATGCCCTATATATTCAATACGAATCAAGCTTCAAGAAGTTCCAGAAAAAAGCTGAGGAATTTAAATAGTATCCTGATTATCAGGGGATGCGTTATTTGATAAGGCATCCCCTTTTTTTATACTTTCAATAATCTTAGCTGTCAGTTGTGGACCAATCCCCTTGATCTGAGTTATATCAGTGAAGCTTGCTTTTTTTATTGCCTCCACAGAACCGAAATGCGTTAATAACAAGAACCTGGTTTTGATACCTATGCCTTTGATTTCATCAAGCTCACTTTTTAAGGTGCGTTTTTGACGGCGTTTCCGATGAAAATTCACTGCCTGATTATGACTGGCATCGCGGATTGTCATTAATAATCGCAAGGCTGAGCTTGAGCGAGGCAGGAATATTGATTCTGATTGTTCCGGTATAAAAATTTCTTCCACCCGCTTTGCCAGGGAAATGATCTCGATATCAGCAATTTGCAGTTCATTGAGGATTTCAACAGCAGAACTAAGTTGACCTTTGCCTCCGTCAATAACGATCAGGTCTGGTCTATCGTCGTTTTCTACTTTTATAAAATAACGACTCATTGTTTCACGCATTGCTGCAAAGTCATTTTGACCGCTAAAAGTCTTCATAATGAAATTACGGTAATTCTTCTTTTTGGGTTTGCCATTCTCAAAATAGACCAGGCTGGAAACTACATCAGTACCCTGAATATTGGAAATATCTATGCAGATCATCTTACGGGGCAGCTTCTTGAGATTTAATTTATCTTTGAGGTCTTTTACGGGAAATATCGTCCGGTTCTTCGAACGCAGATGCATCAATTTATCTTCTTCCACGCGGTTGAAAGCATTATCTGCAGCAATCTTGATCAGCTTCATTGTCTCTCCCCGCTGCGGGATCAATAACCTGTTTTTAAAGAGCTCATTCAGATATTCATATTCGTCCGGTCTCGTCTGCAGGAGTATTCGCCAGGGCAAATTGTCCAGACGGCTTTCGTAATACTGCGATAGAAAAGCGGACATGATCTCGGCTTCAGTGCTTTTTTCCACATTCTTCATCTTGTAAGTTTCTTTTGCCAGTAATTTTCCCTCCACAATCTTCAATATGGACACCGCAGCCCGTTGATCTTCTTTATAAATGCCAATCACGTCACGGTTCTTCATATCGTCAAAAAACAGCGTCCTTCTCCGGTTCACACGTCGGATACTATTGATCTTGTCCCGCAATACGGCTGCATCTTCAAATTGTAAGGCATTCGCTGCAGACATCATCTCTTCGCTTAACTGACTGATCACTTCTTCATTTCGACCATCCAGGAATTTGAGTATTTTTTTAATGATCTCATTATATTCCGGTTGGGAGATTTTGCCTAAACATGGTGCAGGACATTTTCCCATCTGGTAATTAATGCAGGCTTTTGATACCTGGTTTCAGAAACGGAAATATTCCTCTTACAGGTTCTATGGGGAAATATCCATTCTAATAAGTGCAGAGTGCGTCGCAAAGCTCGGACATCTATGAAAGGACCAAAGTAGCGGTTGCCGTTTTTAGGAGTTTGCCGGGTTACGAATATTTGCGGAAAGGCATCGTTGGTTACTGCAATAAAGGGATATTGCTTATCATCCTTGAGTAATATATTAAAGTGGGGGAGATGCTCTTTGATCAGGTTGTTTTCCAGTATCAGTGCCTCCATCTCTGTGTTGACGATAAAATAATCAAAATCCCGTATCCGCTCCACCAGTTCTGTTGTTTTGGCATCTTTCTGTGAATTGCTGAAATAACTGCGAACCCGGTTTTTGAGCAGCTTTGCCTTACCAACATAGATGATCTTGCCTTCGCTGTTCTTCATGAGATAGCAACCCGGTTTTGCCGGTAATAATTCCAGTTTCTTCTTTAAGTATTCCTGCACGTCTGCCATTAACGTATCCGCAATAATTTTCTACCCGAAAACATTAAACCACCAGATAATGCCAGCAGTATTGTCAATCTCAATGCAGTTGTCCAGAAATCAGAAGGATGATATAATCCCTTCAGCCCTGCAATGATAATAAATATCAATCCGCTGAGGATGAATATTTTGCCTATCTCCGGATTGATCTTCGGAAATTCTATATGTGAATAGTGACGCTTTAGATAATATCTCAGCGTCTGGTAATGAATAAAGGCAGATATTGAAGTTGCCAAAGCCAGACCGCCGTGCTGAAGCCATTGCATTAGTATAATATTCAGGATAATATTAAGCACGATTATAAAGGCTGATATCTTCACAGGTGTCTTTGTATTCTGTTGAGCATAAAACAAGGGGATAAGCTGGCGGTTAAGGGAATAATAAACCAGTCCCAGTGAATAAAAAATCAGGGCAGAATTTGTCATCATCAGCGAATGCTGATCAAAAGCACCACGCAAAAAGATCACTCTGATTATATCATCTCCCAAAGCTATGATTATTGCCGTGATCGGGAGCATCAAAAAGTAAACCGTCACCAGGCTGAAACGGAAGCTTTTCGCTAATTCCTGCCAGTTCTTCTCGGCGCTGTATCTGCTGAATAAGGGCAAAACGGCTACTCCCGCCGAGATACCGATTATTCCCAGAGGCAATTGCATCAGCCGGTTGCCGTAATTTAGTGCTGCTATACTTCCCGCTGGTAAAAATGAGGCGATGATCAAATCTGCTGCCAGATTGATCTGGCGTATTGCTAATCCGATCATTCCGGGAATAAACAATCTTCCCACGACGGAAACGCTTTTATCCTTGAAATTTATTCCAGGCTTTATTTTGTAGCCTAATTTGCCTAATAAGGGCAGGTTGATAATGGTCTGCAATACTCCGCCGATCAATACTCCTCCTGCTGCTGCCATCACTTTCTCTTCCAGGCTGGAAGTGGGATTAAATAGAGTATAGATGATTATTGCGCCGATCATTCCTATATTCAAAAAGGCTGAGGATAGTCCTGGTATAAAAAACCGGTCATGCGAATTTAATATGGCGATCACCGTAGATGAAAAACCGATTAAATATAAATAAGGGAACATCAATCGCGTTAATTTCACTGTTAATTCATAACGCATGGAGTCAAAGCCTGGGGCTAATATCCGCACGATCAATGGAGCTGCCAAAACTCCCACAAGACAGATAAATAATAAGGCTAAACTAAGGATCGAGATTATATTTAAGGCAAAATTTATCTGACGCTCCCGCCCTTCTTTGATCCCAATTTCATTATAAACCGGCACGAATGCTGATGATAATGCCCCTTCACCAAACAGCTTTCGCAATAAATTTGGTATCTGGTAGCCTACCTGAAAAGAATCTGCCACCCAGCTTGTCCCGAATACTGCCGTCATTATCACATCTCTCACCAGACCAAATATTCGACTGATCAAGACTGCTATCCCCATGGATCCGATATTACGTGCTAATATCCTGTTACTCATTTTGCTCCATCACCTTTTCTCTTTTTGATTACCTGTGTCCCTGCTTATTTGTCAATATAATATCATCCGCTTCACCAATTTCTAATCTGCTTTTTTCCTCGGATTAGTAAAAATAAATAGTGATATTACCCGCTTCCTGATATCTGCCTGGTTTCACAATCTCGAATATCAGGGCATCTCAAAGTTAATTTAGTTGTCACCGTGATTCTGCTTGACAGATTTACCCTCTAATTCGTTTAAAGACTTGCTTGATTTTGGTGTGATTTATTTTAAAAAAAAAGGAGGAATTATGCCGTATTGCAAGAAATGTGGTGAAGAGATTGAACCCAATCTTAAGGTGTGTCCTTTATGTGGTGCCAAGATTGTTTACTCCGATGAAGAAGACGAGTATGATGTAGATTTTGAAGGTGATGATTTTGAAGATTTTGATGATGACGACGATGATGACTACGACGACGACGACGATGATGATTTTGATGATGACGATGACTACGAAGAATACGTTGATGATGAAGAAGAAGAAAATTAGTAATAGTAATTTATGAACTACTAGTGTCATGTCAAGCTTGACATGACGTAAAGGATATTTATAATTGTCCTCA
>CAZAHZ010000216.1:0-6028 GCA_964485055.1 uncultured Candidatus Cloacimonadota bacterium | reverse complement strand
CACGTCTGACTTGGCTGGATAGTTATGTTTGTCATCTGCGTCCCACTTGCGGAATATCCCGATGCATCGGAGGAGTGCACGGATGCGGGGAGAGGGAAGCAAGTAGAGGAAGGGATTTCATTTAAATTATGAAAGGTTTTGGTGATAAATTACTCTTTCTTTTGACATATCAGGGGCTGTGAAATCTTTTTAACTGATGGATTATAAAAAACTGATCGAGACTCTGGAGAGAGGGATTGAGCCGGGAATAATTCCGGACTTGAAGTTGGGAAATGCACTGCCCTTAAACCGTATGGAGCAGATCAGGAAAGAATATCCGGAGCTTCCGCTGTCAGATTTATTAAATCATTTTGAACTACAGAAGCGGGGCAGGGCACGATTCGAAGACGCAGAAAAAATGGTATTTACGGCTAAGGGTTTGGAGCAGTCTTCTTCAGAGGTAATGGGAAAATATCATGTTAGAAGAGCAGGCAAAGCGGCAGTGATTGCTGATCTTTGCTGTGGAATTGGCGGGGACCTGATGTACCTGGCGGAGAACCGGAAACAGGTTTATGCTGTAGATCTGGATGCGGATACGTTATTATGCGCGCGATATAATTGCCGAAAATGGACAAATATAAAATATTATCAGCAGGCAGCAGAAACTTTCCAGCAGAAAGTACACCTGATCTATGCCGATCCGGACCGGCGTCCGCAGGGCAATCGCAAGATCAGCCCGGAGGAGATGCAACCGACTTTGCGGCAATTGGTAGAGTTATATTTTCACAAAGAGCTATGTGGAGGAATGCTGATCAAATTAGCACCGGTGCTGAACTACCGGAAAGTGGAAAAGGAATATTTTGGGAACCGGGGTCATTATGCTGAGGCACGGTGTTCGTGGGAGTTTATATCGGAGAACGGGACAGTAAAGGAAATACTGCTTTGTCTTGGCGATCAGGCTTCAGCAGTAAAGCGTCAGGCTGTTCTATTGCCATCGGGACAGATTCTGAGCGGGAGTGGGTCAGAAGAGGTTGCGGTAAGTGGCTGGCAACCTTTTATATTTGAGCCAGATAACGCAATCATCCGGGCGGGATTAGTGCAGAAACTGGGTGTAGAACTTGGTTATCAGCTTCTGGATCAGCATTTGGCGTTATTAACCGGAAATGAGGCAGTATCGGAGACCTTTGGGAAATTATATCGGCTCAGTGAAGTATTGCCTTTTAACCGGAAATTATTGCAGAAATATCTGCGGGAAAAGGGAATAGGGGAACTGGTGATCAAGACACGCGGATTTCCGGATACCACAGAGAAATTACACAAACAATTCCAGTTGCGGGGAAGCGGAAAAATGATAATGCTGATCGTTCGGTTGACAGAGAGACATCAGGTGGCAATTCTGGACCAGATATAAGAATTAGCTTGCCTTGAAAGAGGGAAGAAATTTTCTTAGTCTGAATTATAATGAAAAGGAAGTGTTATGAAAGGAACTGTAAAATGGTTTGATGATTCCAAGGGATACGGATTTGTATTAGGTGAAGATAGAAATGAGTATTTTGTACACTGGAAATCAATCGTGACTTTAAGTGATAATCAGCGAAGATTTCTGGTAGCAGAAGAAGAGATCGAATTTGAATTAATGACAACTGACAAGGGTGTTCAGGCGATCAATATTGTCCGTTTGAATCCCAACTCAGTCAGATAAGAAACATATTCAGCGACGGCGTCGCCTCTTTTTTTATGCCAGACAAGTTTTTTCCGGTTACGGATTCTGAAATCAGACATCTGGGCTGGAAACAACCAGATATAATATTAATTTCCGGCGATGCTTATGTAGATCATCCCTCTTTTGCGGCGGCGATCATTGGTCGCTGGCTGCAATATTGTGGTTATAAAGTAGCGATTTTACCTCAACCGGACTGGAACAATCCTGAATCTTTTACCAAATTAGGAAAACCACGTTTATTTTTCGGGATAACAGCCGGTAATATGGACTCCATGATCAATAAATACACAGCAGGGAAGAAAATACGCTCTGATGATGCCTATTCGCCGGACGGGCGGAATGATCTGCGTCCCGATCGTGCATCGCTGGTCTATAGTCAGATCGTGCACTCACTTTATAAGGATGTGCCGGTTGTCCTGGGTGGGATAGAAGCGAGTATGCGGCGGTTACCGCACTATGATTTTTGGTCTGATAAAGTACGGAATTCCATTTTGTTCGACAGCCGGGCACAATACCTGGTCTATGGGATGGGAGAACGGGCAATCGGACAAATCGCAGCAGAGCTGGAACAGGATCCGCAGGCTGAGCTGGAAAGTATTGCCGGGACAGTTGTGATTACGGATAAAGTGCCGGATAATGCAGTGATCTTACCTGAATATCACCAGAAATTCAGTACAGAAGAATTCAGGGAGATGCATCTGATCTATGAGCGGAATTACCGGACAAAGGCAATCTATCAGAATTTTGCGGGACGCTGGCTGAAGCTGAATCCGCCAGCAGAACCTTTATCAACAGCGGAAATGGATACAATATACAATCTACCATTTAGCAGGCAGCCACATCCGATGTATGTGGGGCATAAAATTGCAGCATTTGAGCAGATAAAAACCTCTGTGACCACGCATCGGGGATGTTTTGGCGGGTGCAATTTCTGCGGGATTGGTTATCACCAGGGCAAAAGCATTCAATCTCGTTCGGCAGGTTCAATCCTGAAGGAGATACGTCAGATTGCTGAAAAGGATTATTTTCACGGGACAATATCCGATTTGGGAGGACCTTCGGCAAATATGTTCGGCATGTTTTGCCGGCAGGGGATCAGCCAGACCTGTTTGCGAACTTCCTGTCTGTATCCCGAAATATGTCCGCAACTGGAAACAGATCATAAACCATTGAGATCGCTGTTAAAAAAAGCTGCCAGATCACCGGAGGCAAAGCATGTTTTTGTAGCTTCCGGTATCCGATTTGATCTGGCACTCACAGACCAGCAATATATCAGACAGATAGCGGAAGAACATACCGGAGGGCTATTAAAACTGGCACCGGAACATAAAAGCTCCAAAGTCCTGGCATTGATGCAAAAGCCGGAATTTGAGCTTTACCAGGAATTTTTGAAGCTATTTAACGTATTCAGCCGGCAGGCAGATAAAAAGCAGGCAATTGTGCCATATATAATCATCGGACATCCCGGAGCAACGCTGGCAGATACAATCGAACTGGCAGTATATCTTAAAAGAGAAAACGTCAAACTGCGCCAGATCCAGGAATATATTCCACTGCCCATGACTGCCAGTGCCATGATGTACTACACGGGCAAAGACCTGCAGGGAAACAATATCCACATTGCCAAAGGCAGAGAACTGAGATTGATGAAAGCACTCATCCAATGGTTTGAACCCCGGAACAGAAAACTAATCATCGAAGCTCTCAATAACGCCAATCGCTCTAACCTGATCAATTTCTTCCTCAAATAGTATTACCGGATGCGAGTGTAAACTGTTAACCTAATGAGAGTTATAGGACTTATATGACCTATAGGACTTATATGACCCAGAGATCATATTGTCCAAATAAAATAAATGCTTGACTTTATGATGGTTGTGGGGAAATTTTTAGATCGGAAATAATGTATTGATGCAGGTAATGAAATGACAAAGAAAAAAGAGACTTTTAAGAGCAAAGATGGTAAGCTGGAATTACGGGTAGCCACAGATGGCAGCCTGGCAGAAATGCGAATAGAGGAAGGAGCGGATTTAGTGAGCATGGGAGCAATAATGGAATTACTGGCTTCCGGCGAGATAAACTATGGTTTTGAGAATGCCCGTCAGCATTGCGAGGAGAGCGGCATAACGCGTGAGCCGGGCAGTTATTTTCCAGTAGCAATAGCGGATGACATTTCTTATGAACCAGAAGTTGAGATCATGATAGAGCCTCTTGATTGTCTATTATCGCAGCAATTATTTTCCTTAAGCGATTTATCACGCGTACGGCATATAAATGCAGGTGAGAAGCTGGCAAAAGTGAAGACCGGCAAAGGAGCAGTCCAGAGCAAGAATATATTTGACCGTCAGATCAGAGATCTGGCAGCAGATAAGAATTTTCAGGAAATATATTTGGGCAGTAACGTGGAATTTGATACACGCAGAAACCTGATCATAGCATCCGGGGATGGTTATGCTCTGGTTGAGAATAATAAGAAGATCAGTATAATAGATACTATTTTCCTGCAGCAGGATATTATTGAAGCCGGGTATGAAGTGAAAACGAGCCTTTCTTTGGAAGGCAGTATATTTTCCAGTGACCTGGTGGTGAATGGCAATCTGACAGTAAAAGGAAAGATTGAGGATTGCCGTGAAAAGGGAATAGTAGTTGCGGGAGATCTTTTGTTAGAGAGTGCGGAGGGGTCTCTTTTAATCTGCAAAGGCAACCTGGAATTCAGGGAAAAACTGAATAACTGCGAAATATTCTGCAATGGTTCTGTGAATGGAATAGAAGGAAGTGTGATCAGTGGAGGTAATATCCAGAGCGGTATTTCAATCAGTTCTGATCTGATCGGCAGTGAAGATTTCCAGAGGACGATAGCTGAAGTGAGTATTGCTCCATTTATCAAGGGAATGATGATCCAGATAAGTCAGGAATTACGCAAAAAGGACTGGGATCCATCAGATCCGAACAGTAATGATCCCTTAGTGAAAGAGCTGGAGCAACTGGAGATCAGATTTTCCAAGATAATTCCGGATTTCCTTAGTAATAATCGGGAATTAAACAAGATAAGCAGTAAAAAAGGATTTCTCCCAGGCACGCGTCTGCGGATATTTAATCTAAGCTGGGATATAGATGCCGAAATTATGGATAGGGAATTTAAGCTGGTTCAGGAATAGCAGAAAATCAATCAATATCAAGAAATAATTGACAAATAGTCAGAGTCCCTGAAAGTCAATCAGTAAGGAAATTGAAAAAGGACGTCAAAGGAGGGGAAAAATGAGTGTAAGAGCAGTTTTGGGATGCATGTATGGCGATGAAGCCAAAGCCAAGATGGTGGATTTTCTGGCAGAAGAAGCGGACCTGGTTGTCAGATTTCAGGGTGGTAGTAATGCCGGGCATACAATCATGTATGAAGGCAGAAAATATGTCCTGCATTTGATCCCATCCGGAATATTTTATCCGGGAAAAATTTGCGTGATAGGCAGCGGAGTGGTGATAGACCCGCTGGAATTACTGCATGAAATGGATAAGCTAAAAAGAGACGGTATAGAATTTACAGATCGTTTTTATATAGATCCTCGGGCAGCCGTGATCCTCAAATGGCATAAGCAGCTTGATAAAAAGGGTGAACAGCAATTAGGAAAAGTGAAAATAGGTACGACGGGAAAGGGTATAGGACCAGGATATGCCGATGCCGTAGCTAGAGTTGGCATTCGAATTAGTGATCTGATCCGTCCTGATTATCTGGAAGAAAGGCTTAAGGCATTAGCCGGATATCATGGCATTGAAGAAGGCGGGATAGATGAACTCAAGAGTGAACTCCTGAAAGCAGGAGAGAAATTGAAACCTTTCATTACTCAAATACCCTATTTATTGTCACGAGCAAAAGAAGAGGGGAAGAAGATTCTTTTCGAGGGAGCGCAGGGGACATTGCTGGATGTGGTGTTCGGGACATATCCATATGTGACGTCATCGCATGTCTCAGCGGGTGGAATTGCAGCGGGCAGCGGAATTGATCCCGGCTCAATTGATGAGATCGTGGGAGTTTTCAAAAGTTATTACACGAGAGTGGGAGCAGGTCCATTTCCCACAGAACTGGAGAATGCCACGGGCGAGTTGATAAGAAAGCGCGGTAATGAATATGGAGCAACAACGGGCAGACCCCGCCGTTGTGGCTGGTTTGATGCTGTCAGTTCACGGTATTCAGTTATATTGAATGGCGTAACAAGTGGAGCAATCACTCTTTTAGATGTTTTGAGTGGTTTTGAGACAATCAAGATCTGCGTTGCCTATCACCTGGATGGAAACAGGACAACAGAATTTCCTGCACATGTGACGGACTTT
>CAZAHZ010000215.1:0-6095 GCA_964485055.1 uncultured Candidatus Cloacimonadota bacterium | reverse complement strand
TATATCCCCTATCGGGGATAAATACATAATAAAAATTGAACAGTCTCATTCAGACCATCTTGGTCTGGGATTTAAAATTCTTTACATCACGCATAACTCATAAACTTTCAATGAATTGATTATTAATTCCATTCTTCAGTATCTAATTATGCCAGATTTAATAACCAAGACCAAGATGGTCTTGATACAATCGGGGCTGTGAGACAGCCCCTGATAGCCGATTTTGAGTTTTCTATTTCCATTAAAAAAAATCTTTTTGAGATAATTTTACTTGACGGGAAATATTATTTGAGCAAGTTAAGGTTTAATATTGATTATTCGAGAAATGGGAGTGGTTATGTGCAAAAAGATATGTCTTTGCGGAATTTTATTGTGTATTTTGTTAGTTTTACAGGCTGAGGAGAGTCCTTTATCGAGAATTATTCTTAATGTGCCATCAGATTATCCGACAATCCAGTCAGCAATAACTGCAGCGGATGATGGAGATGTGGTTCTGGTCTCTCCGGGTACTTATTATGAAAATATCAGTTTCTACGGCAAGGCAATCACGGTGGGTTCTTTGTATTATACAACTCAGATAGAAAGTTATATTGAGGACACGATCATTGATGGGGGGCAAAATGGCAATGTAGTGTGCTTTGATAACGGAGAGAGTCTGTCATCCGTATTAACAGGATTTACTTTAACCAATGGCAACGCTCCACAGGGTGGAGGAATTATTTGCGATAATTCCAGTCCCGTTATCTCAGATCTCATCATCACGGGCAATATTGCCAATGCTTATGTGGGTGGAGGTATTCAAATAGTCAATAATTGCAATGTTCAGGTGGAAAACGTTGTCATAAAAGATAATTCTGCTGATCATGAAGGTGGAGGTATTAATATTTATAATAATTGTGACGTCAGCCTGGTGGGAGTTACTATCAGAGATAATAACGCTTATTGGTATGGTGGTGGCATAATGATCAGCAGCAGTAGCCTGTATCTGGAAGATGTAAGTATCCAGGGAAATTCTGCACCTGATAAAGGTGGGGGTATCTGCTGTTATGAAGGCAGTGAACTCACATTTAGTGATAATAACCGCAGCAGTATTTATCTGAATCACAGCAGCACTGCATGTGACATCTATTCTGATGTACAAATAGATGTAATAGTGGATACATTCACAGTTAATGTTCCTACCGCAAGTCAGGCAGCTCCGATCGAGAATTTTAGTTTTGATATTCTGAATCCTTTACATGAATTGATATATAGTGACCTTTATGTATCACTCGAAGGTGATGACTTAAATAGTGGAACCAGTGCAGAAGAATCCCTCCTTACTATTTCACTTGCCACCTCGATAATTCAGGCTGACAGTCTTAATCCACACACAGTCTGGATCGCTGAGGGAACCTATTCACCTTCTACTAATGGAGAATTTTTCCCTGTTATGGTGCCTGAAAATGTCACGCTCTCCGGCGCTTCCATGGAAAATGTGATACTTGACGCTGACAGCACTGCTGGAGTACTCAGTTTTGTGGAATCTAATAATAGTGGAGCAAATAACCTCACGATTACACACGGAAGAGCAACTGATGGCGGGGGTATTCACTGTGATTATTCCTCTCCGCTTCTGGAAGATCTGATCATTGAAAATAATATTTACCTGCTTACATATTCACATGGTGGCGGAATATTTTGCTGTCACCATTCCAGTCCCGTGATCAATAATGTGATTATCCGGAATAACAGTACAATATATGGCGGAGGGATTTTCTGCGAGTTCGCTTCCAACCCGCAAATCAGCAATGTGATCATTGATAATAATCGCGCTTTTGGAGATGGAGGAGGCATCCTTTTACGCTTCTCTTCTTATCCTACCCTTTCTAATGTCACAATTATTAATAATTCTTCTGAAGGGACGGGTGGTGGTATATATGCCCTCAGTCCACCAGCTCTAATGGAAAATGTGGATATAAGAAACAATCAAAGCACATTTGAAGGAGGTGGAATTTACCTTCAAGCGGGTAGTCCTGTATTGTCGGGAGTGAATATAACTCACAATCAGGGAGCTGCCGGAGGTGGTTTCTATATTGCTGAGGCAACTCCAGTATTTGATACTGAAAATCGCTGTAATATCTATCTGAATAACTCTCTAGAACGGGATAACGGCTGTGATTTATATTACTGGGGTTATGATGATACAATCCAGGTGATCGTTGATTCTTTCACTGTCATGAATCCTACTGATTACCATGCCTGTCCCAGCAATATGTTTACTTTTGATATCCAGAATGCTGTTTATGAACAGATAGAAAGCGATCTTTATGTATCTACTGATGGTGATAATTCAAATAGTGGCACAAGTCCTGAAGAACCATTGAAAACTATTCAATATGCTTCTATGATAGTGCAGGCAGATGCTGAACATCCTCACACGATTTTTCTGGCAGCAGGTACTTACAGCCCTCTTACCAATGAAGAATATTTCCCGATAAGTCTGCCCAGTTATGTATCACTGACCGGAGAAGATCAGCAGACCACAGTTTTAGATGCCATGGATTATGCGAATGTAATAGCTTTAAATCAATCAGACAACATTCAAATATCCAATCTCACAATTTGCAATGGTGAAGCAGAATATGGGGGAGGTATAAAAAGTTTTTCTACCTCTTTATACCTTGATAATGTACTGATAATTGGAAATAGTGCAGAAAATTCAGGTGGTGGAATTGATTCCAGCTATGGAGGATTACTCAATCTCAATAATGTAACTCTGGCTAATAATTTTGCTGACAGGGGTGGAGCTATTTTCTGCTACCAAACTGGACCAAATAATTTTACTAATGTGACCATTACCAGCAATTTTTCTAATGAAGGAGGAGCTATATATAGTTACCGGTCTGATTTTAACCTGGTAAATTGCCTGCTTTGGGACAATGATCTTATTGAAATCAAGTATTGCTCTTCCTGGATTCCGTCAACTCTGATGATCGCTTATTCAGATATTGAGGGTGGTTATGATAATATACTAACAGAAGAAGAATGTATTATTGACTGGCTGGAGGGTAATATTGATGAAGACCCTTTATTTAATAATACTGCAGTAGATTACAGTTTGCAGGAAGATTCACCTTGCATTGATGCCGGTACAGCATATTTTGAATACAATGGAGAAGTGATTGTAGATCTTGGCGAAAATGAATATATCGGAACTGCTCCTGATATGGGAGCTTATGAATATAACTCCGTAGAAGAAGATGACCCTATAATTCAAAATTCAAAATTCAAAATTCAAAATTTTCCCAATCCCTTTAATCCTGAGACTACTATCGAATTTAATCTGCCTCAGAGCGAAAATGTGAATTTAACGGTCTATAATCTGAAAGGGCAGAAAATTATAGAATTATGTAATGAACATCTATCTGCAGGCGTACACAAATATTATTGGTATGGGAAAAACTCGTCTAACATCAAAGCACCTTCCGGAATTTATTTTCTTAATCTATCGTCTGAGACTATAAAATCCAGTAAAAAAGTTTTGCTATTAAAATAAGATTATGCATATTAAGAGGGTGAAATGAAAAAATTACATTTACTATTTGTACTGCTGGTTTTGACAGCTATCTTGTGGGGTGATTTTATATGGGATGAACCCGTGTGGCTGATGCCAGAGCATATGATCAATGATGTACAATATTTGGTAGAAGAAGCAGAAGATGGATTTATTACACTATGGGTAGCCAGTGATGAGCTGCAGGGTCAGATCATGGCTGCTAAATATTCCTGGTCAGGCTTAGAGTTATGGGGAGAAGAGCAGATATCTGATAGTGATCTGCTACCTTTATTAAGAGATTGCGCTATAGATTCAGAGGGTAATATAATAGTAGCTTACTCTGTGCTGGACAATAATAATCCCCTCAGATTACTTAAAACAAACCCTGATGGGGAATTTATCTGGGAAAATGATTTTGTGACTATTAGTAATGAAGTGTATGGTGAAGAAATTGAGATCAAAAGAGGAACTGACGAAGGGTTTTACGCAATTCTGGTTATAGATATTGGGACAAGTATAAATTATTATTATTTTTATCACTTTGATTCAGATGGAGAAATCAGTCCCGGCTGGGAAACCGGTATTGAAATAGATGGATATAGAACCTGGGAAATTGATAATGAAGGGAATATTCTGTTTATGCATAGTAATGATGCTGATGAATTACTATTAAATGGCTACACTCCATCTGGAGAGCTGCTTTTTGGTGAAGATATCCTGCTGGAAGAGGATTACGAAAATAACCCTTTTTGGTTTTTTGTTGAGCTGGAAATTCTGGAAAACGGGAATTATCTGTGCAGTATTGAGAACAAAACCTGGTTAATTGAGACCAGTGGTAACATTTCGTGGGAACTGGATAAGCAAGTCGATCATGGTCTGGTTTCAGGAAAAATGTCCACTGGTTCAGATTGTTTCTATGAGATCAGCGAATCTGGAGAGTTATATAAATTCAATTATGAACCTGAACTGGAATGGAGTGAAATTATAACTGATGATGTGGGAAAAATAAAAAAGCTCTGGGTTGCAGATAATGGTAACTTTAGATATCTTGAAAATACCTATGAAATCTCGCAAATTAATTATAACTACCAGTTAATGGAATATTCAGCAGATGGAGAATTGCTCAGCCCGGATACCGGTTGGTATAATATAGAATATTATCACCTTACCTATCAGGCACAATGGCTGGCTGGAATAGAAGATCAAACTTTGTGGACGAGTCTTTCGCGTGATGATTCCTTTAATCAAGAACTGTCCTTTGTAATTATCGATTCCGAAGGAGAGCTGATAACGGGTGATGAAGCCCTAATCGTAGATACGGGACTGGATAAAAGCTTGAAAGCAGAAGCCATGTATGCCGGGGAAGAATCTGAAACTGTACTTATGATGGATACTGGATATATTGATGAAATGTATTCCTGGAAAAGATTGATCATGCAGAGGTTAGACCTTGATGGAGAATTACTGGGCAGCACAACTGGCGAACTATTGATAACAGGCGATTTAGAGAAAATCTGTGAAAATGAAAACAGTGTGATTTACTGGAGGAAAGATAACAGTCAAATTCATTTGATTGATCTTGAGACCGGTGATTTGCCCTGGGGTGAAGCAGGCTGTGACCTTGATGTGCAGGAAGAGATCATTGAAGTGGATGCAGCATTTACCGCTGATGGAGTAATAATATTCTGGGAGGATGCTGAGGGATTCAAAATTCAGCGTATTGTAAACGGAAATGGAGTCTGGGGAAACGGAGTTTCGCTCAATTTGCCCGGTACACCAGATGATTACGTCAGAATTGAGGGTAATTTTCTTATAAATATTATCGAACTGGAAACCAATGACAAGTATTACATCAGCCATTTTACTGATAATGGAGTGATAGATTGGTCAGTATATGGCGGATATGAAGTTAGAATTTCACTTGGAAAGACATTTCTGGCAACTGAAGATGGTCTAATTTATCTGCGTCAAGATGTGGATGAGATGTATAATGGTGTAAGTATTCAGTATCTTAGTAATGAAGGAGATTTCCTGTATGGAGAGGAAGGAATTCCTCTGGAACATGGCATCTGGGAATGGATGAATGGATTTATTAAGCTTGAGGACGGTTTTGCATTTATCAAGTTTGATAACTCAACAGCAGAGCCGGCAAAATTTCAAAGTTATAGTCTGGATGGTTCTATTCTTCAAGAAGAGACGGCTCTTAGCGGCACAGGGTTCTGCAGAATAGTTGACGTAACCATAGTTGAAGAAGGATTGATAATAATGATGACCGAGGAATGTGAACTGTTTAAAAACTTAAAGATCGGTTATTATGACTTTAATGGAAATCTGAATAGCATAGCAGGAGATAACCCGGTGGTCATCTATGAAGATTATGCTCACTACTGCTCAATGGCAAATGCCATGTATGATAATAAATTATACCTCTGCTGGCAGACAATGCTCAATTTTGAATATTGTTCGATGGGTTCTTTTGGAACTGATGTGCTGGCACAAGGCTGGGAAATACCAATAGTCAGTAATGATGGAAGTGCTATACCTGACTATAAGCCGG
>CAZAHZ010000214.1:0-6122 GCA_964485055.1 uncultured Candidatus Cloacimonadota bacterium | reverse complement strand
ATATCTTTCTCCTCTCTCTTTTTGACTTAATGAGGTTTTTGCACTGAACTCATCATTAAAATCTACAAAAAACATAAAGATGACTGGAACTCAGCGGCAATAGTAATTTCCACAGTACAGAGCTTCACGATGGAAAATAGTTATCTGGATATTTTTTCACCGACAGATTTCGATCTGGTGATTTCCGATGAAGCACATCGCAGTATTAACGGCAATGCCAGAGCCTTATTTGAGTATTTTCCAGGTTATAAACTTGGTCTAACTGCTACCCCACGAGACTTCTTAAAAAATATTGATACTAATAGATTAAGGGAAGATAATCCCAAAGCCCTGGAACGGCGTATGCTGCTTGATACTTATAAAACTTTTGGCTGTGAAGGAGGAGAGCCGACTTTCCGTTATAGTCTGCTTGATGGAGTAAAGGAAGGATATCTGGTAAATCCTAAGGTAATTGATGCCCGTACGGAAGTAACCACTCAGCTTCTATCTGACGAAGGTTATGCAGTGATTATCAAAGAAGGTGAGGAAGAAAAAGAGGAGCAGTTTTATCACACTGATTTTGAGAAGAAATTCTTCTCAGAAAAAACAAATTATGTATTCTGCCGAGCTTTTATGGAAAATGCCCAGCTTGATCCGATAACTGGCGAAATTGGGAAAACTATTGTCTTTTGCGTACGACAGATGCATGCCACTAAAGTAACTCAAATTCTCAATCAACTGGCAGAAGAGATGTTCCCTGGTAAGTATAACAGCGATTTTGCTATACAAGTAACTTCTCAGGTCATGGAAGCTCAGAATATGACTGGCTACTTTGCGAAAAATAATCTCAACGGAAAAACACGGTTTTTACCTGGATATAAAACGTCAAGAACAAGGGTTTGCGTTACCGTGGGAATGATGACAACGGGGTTTGACTGCAGGGATATTCTCAATCTTGTAATGCTTCGCCCTATATTTTCTCCAACCGATTTTGTGCAGATGAAAGGAAGAGGAACTCGTCGTTTTACTTTCTCATATAATAACCAGACTAATGGCGTGGAAATAAATAGAGTGGAAGAGAAAGAAAGATTCTATCTCTTCGATTTTTTTGCCAATTGTGAATATTTTGAGGAGGAATATGATTATGACGAGATTCTGGAATTACCTCCGATTGATGGTGGTAGTACTGGTGGAGGAAATCCCAAACCTCCTATTCAGATTGGGGGTTATGAATATACCGGAAAGGATATCTTAACCCAGCTTATTGAAGAAGAAATCGGTGAAGAGGGAATGAAAGTTGACCGCATGATGTATCAGAAATTTGAACAGGATGTCAAGGCTGATGCGGTTGTGCGACAATTTATGGAAAATGAGGAATTTACAGAAGCCAGAAATTACGTTTTGCAGAATTACCTTAATCAGAAAGAGACTGCCCTTAATCTTGATAAGATAAGGCATCTTCTCCTGCCGGAGCGTAATATTACGCTGGATGAAATTCTCCAATACATGTTTGGCTTAATTCCGAAACTAAAGAGCAAAGAAGAACTTCTTGAAGAAGAATTCAAGAAATTCCAGAGTATTTATAAACTTGATAATGTGAAAGTGAAAGCTGCCTGGAAATTCTTTACAGCATTCATTACTGATATTCAAACCCGGGAGATAATCAAGAATAAAGATTATGGCAGACTGGTTACTAATGCGATGCTTGATATGGAAGATATCAGGGATTTGAATGATTATAAAGACGTAATCCAGTCTTATATACGCGATTATGTGCCGCTGAATAAGTTTGAATAGATGAAAGATTAAAGATGAAAAATGAAAGATGATTAAGGAATATACTCAATATAAAAAGCTAAGGTCGCCATTATGTGATGACCTCGTTACTCTTTCTACACTTGGCAGATGAGCTAAGTGAAAAAGTTAGGGGGAATACAAATGTTGTCAAATAAAATGACAAAAAAAGAAGAAAATAATGTGATGGAATTGATTTTAATTGGGGAATAATATATTAATCGCCCTTAAGTCAATCCGCAATAGCGTCTTAACTCAATAGTATTATTGGTAATGAAGAAGGATGAATAATGAAACTTAAAAGACTTTTAGAGATAATTGAGCGAGGTGAAGGAATTGAAGTGGAATTCAAGGAATGCCGGGAGAGTCTGAGCCGGGAGGTATTTAAAAGTATATGTGCTTATTTAAATACTAAGGGTGGGCATTTATTTCTGGGAATTGCTGATAATGGAAAAATTACGGGAATCGATAAGGACAGGCTGGAAAGTATTAAGAATGATTTTGTGAGTAGCGTGAATAATCCTCAGCGACTGAACCCGACCTTTTATCTTGTACCGGAAGAATATGAATACGAAAATAATAAGTTTCTCTATGTTTATGTTCCGGAGAATTCACAGGTTTACAAATGTAATAATAGAGTATATATCCGTAATGCAGATGGTGATTTTGATATAACCGACAATCAGAGTATTTTATCGCAGTTATATATCAACAAGCAGACAACATATTCGGAAAACAGGATATATCCGTATGTGAAGATAACTGACTTGAGGCAGGATCTAATTGAAATAGTAAGAAAACGGGCAAGATTATTGAGAGCGGGGCATCCCTGGGAAAAAATGACTGACTTGGAATTATTAAAGAGTGCGCAACTTTATCAGCAGGATTTTCAAACAGGCACAGAGGGATTTACGTTGGCGGGAGTTATGCTTTTTGGAAAAGATAACGTAATCAGGTCAATTGTACCGCATCATAAGACTGATGCTATTTTGCGTAAAGTTGATCTGGATAGATATGATGACCGAGATTATATTGATACTAATCTGCTGGATAGTTATGACCGATTAATGGCATTCTGTGAAAAACACCTGCCGGATAGGTTTTATCAGGAAGATGATCAAAGGATCAGTATCAGGAATCATATATTCCGGGAAGTTGTGGGCAACATTCTGATGCATCGGGAATATTTAAATCCTTTTCCAGCTAAACTGATCATCGAAAGAGGAAGAGTGAGAACGGAAAACAGTAATAAACCGCATGGCAGAGGAGCGATCAATCCGGATAACTTTTCACCCTTTCCCAAGAATCCTAATATCTGTCGCATGTTCAAGGAAATCGGATTAGCGGATGAACTGGGATCAGGTGTAAGAAAGCTTTTTAAATATGTTAAGATATATTCCAAAGGGAAAGAGCCGGAACTGATTGAAGAAGATATATTTAAGGTTATTATACCCGTGAGTGAGATATCTGATAACAATATTACTGACCAAGCTCGTGACCAAGAAAGTGCACAGATAGGTGCACAGATAGGTGCACAGATAAGTGCACAGAAAATGAGTTTAATCAAGATACTGTCAAAAAAGGATTTAAATTCGAATGAGATAATTATTGAGCTGGATTTGAAAAGCCGGTCAGGAGTATTAAGAAACTACATAAAGCCATTATTAAATGATGGTTACATTGAATGTACCATACCGGAAAAGAAGCATAGTAAATTTCAAAAGTACCGACTGACTGAGAAAGGGAAAAAGCTTCTTCAGCAATTAAAGATGAAAAATGAAAGATGAAGCTTGACAGAGTAAAGAAAATTATGGAATTTAAAAATGTAAGGCTCGATAAGCCTCTGTACTTTGTACATGCTCAAAAAAGGCGAGAATTGTTGGGAGGTGATTAGTGAAATTCACTAAGCCCTCCCTCTCTTTTTTTGAACTGGTTGACGTAATAAATTGTTGTGACTATTTGCCTGCATCTTTAAGCAGCAGGGATAAAATAATTTTAAGTAATGGCATTAGTTGTTAATACAAGGGAATAAATATGAAATATTACAGAAATTCCGGATGCATAGAAATGAACAGGCAGGCGTTGATTTCTATTGTCCACTTCTCACTTTTCACGGAGTAAAAATGGATTATAACGAAGTAAAGCGAAAAATAGATACTGCACGTGATATCCTGGTTGGTAAGATACCTGTCCCTAAATCACAGATAGATTTGATCACAATTACGCTTATCTATAAATTTATGGATGATATGGATAGATTTTCAGAGGAAATGGGAGGTGGAGCGGTTTATTTTGTAGGTGATTATCAAAAGTATGGCTGGTCAGAACTGATGGATACTCGCATAGGAGGCAGAGAACGCTTTGATCTCTTTACGGAAGGTCTCATTAAGATGGAACATAATCCTAATATTCCAAGTTTATTCAGGCAAATATTTAAAGGGGCTTATCTCCCGTTCCGCGATGAAAAAACACTGAATATGTTCCTGAGTGAAATTGATGGCTTTGTTTATGATCATTCAGAAAAACTGGGGGATGCTTTTGAATATCTGCTTTCCGTGATGGGTGCTCAGGGAGATGCAGGTCAATTCCGTACTCCACGACATATAATAGATTTCATTGTGGAAGCAGTTGATCCTCAGAAGACTGATAAGATTCTTGATCCTGCCTGTGGCACTGCGGGTTTTCTTATTTCGGCTTATAAATATATTATGAAGAGAAATTCTGAAAATTCTTATGGCGATCAATTAAAAAGCGATGACCGTAAACGGCTGGTAGAAAATATATGCGGGTATGATATTTCACCGGATATGGTTAAACTCAGCCTGGTCAATATGTTCCTGCACCGCTTTCCCGATCCTCACATATATGAATATGACACATTGAGCAGTGAAGAAAGATGGGATGATAACTTTACCATCATACTGGCGAATCCTCCCTTTATGTCACCCAAAGGTGGGATCATACCACATAAGCAGTTTTCTATTCAATCAAACCGCTCGGAAGTGCTATTTGTGGATTATATTATGGAGCATCTTACATTGGACGGTAAAGCAGGCGTTATCGTGCCCGAAGGTATAATATTCCAAAGCCAGAAGGCTCATAAAAGCCTGCGCAGAAAACTCATTGAAGAAAACTATCTTTATGCCGTTGCTTCTCTGCCTTCCGGATGCTTCAATCCCTATGCAGGAGTTAAAACCAGTATATTGCTGATTGACCGCAGAATGGCAAAACAACGGGATGAAATTCTCTTTATTGATATTAAAAATGATGGCTATAATCTGGGTGCCCAGAGAACTCCGATAAAAGATAATGACCTGATTGAAGCTTTAGCAATTATTAAGGAGTACCGGCTCAATAAGAGGCTACCTGAAAACTGTAATATTGCCCAGCTTGTATCCAAAGAAAGAATAATTGATAATGAGTATAACCTCTCTGCTAACAGGTATATCGAGGAAGTAATTTATTCAGGGAAATGGAAAATAGTGGAATTGGGTGAAATTTGTGAAATTATTTCAGGTCAATCCCCAGAAGGTAAATATTATAATGAAGTAGAGGAAGGCTTACCTTTCTATCAGGGTAAAACTGAATTTACTGAGAAATATTTAGGAAAACCTAAGAAATGGACTACTGACACAACCAAAATATCTGTGAAAAATGATATTTTAATGACTGTCAGGGCACCTGTTGGTCCAGTAAATTTAAATAAAGAAACGATTTGTATTGGAAGAGGTTTATGTGCTATCAGATGTAATGAGAATGCACATTTCTTGTATGTTTATCACTTGCTTAGAAATATGGAATCATTAATAAATGGTAGTAGTGGTGCAGTATTTAATTCTATTAGTAGAAAAGAAATTCAAGAAATCAAAATCCCTTTACCCCCATTAAAAATCCAAAAAGAAATAGTAGAAGAATTAGAAGGCTATGAGAAGATAATAGAAGGGGCACGTCAGGTAGTAGAGAATTATAAACCGCATATTGATATAGACCCTGAGTGGGATATTGTGGAGTTGGGTGAATTGTGTATAGATATTCTTGGGGGAGGAACACCGTCCACGAAAGAAGAGGAATATTGGAATGGTAATATCCCTTGGATTACCAGTGCAGACATTATTGACATATATCATATACAGCCAAGAAAGTATATAACTGAAAGAGCTATAAAAGAATCAGCAACTCATCTGATTCCCAGGGGAAGTATTATTGTTGTTACCAGAGTGGGATTAGGAAAATTATTTCTTAACGATTTCGATGTTTGCATTAGTCAAGACTCACAGGGATTAATCATTAATAGAAGTAAAGTGCTACCAGAATATTTACTATTTGTTCTATTTGAAAAAGTAAAAATG
>CAZAHZ010000213.1:0-6126 GCA_964485055.1 uncultured Candidatus Cloacimonadota bacterium | reverse complement strand
GGATTACATTACACTTAATTTTCCATTTTCAATTTTCAATTTTCAATTACTCCCCAACCTTCCCCTTCGTCCCTTCGTCCCTCCGTCAATCAGTCTTTCCGTCTATCAGTCATTCAGTCCTGTAGTCCCGAATCCCGAGTTCCGAGTAACAAGTCACCAGTCACAAGTCTCGGTGCGAAGCAGCTCAGTCACCAGTCACGCTTCTTGGTGCGTACCCATAGCTTCCAGCTCTGGATTAAATTTTATTCCGAGTCACCAGTCACCAGTCACCAGTCACGGCTGCAAAGCAGCTCAGTCACAAGTCTCGGTGCGAAGCACATGTTAAAATTTCCCGCTTTTCTTAACATGAGAAGCTCTTCATGTTAAAATTTCTGCATTTTTTTAACATGAGCCAGGATTCATGCCAAATAAATGTAGTTATTTACTCAAAAGATCAAAGAGTTTGTTATTAATATAATAATTTTGCTTCTGCTTCTTAACCATACTCATTATTCCAATTTGACAAATCTTATTTAAATGACTTGCTGCTGTCTGCCTGCTGATATGTAATCTCTCAGTTAGAAATTCTATCTTAGTATAGGGATGAAGAAAAATTATATCCAGCAAATCCCGGCTGTATATTTTTGGTAAATCCTGCTGTAATTTATTCTTTGTTTCTGTCATCAAATTATTTATAGATTCAATTATCTTAATTGTATTTAGCGAGGTCTCCTCAACTCCGATTAAAAGGTAGATCACCCAATCTTCCCAGGCATTTTCTGTCCGCACATTCTGCAACAGCCTGTAATAATCCTGTTTCGTTTTTATTATATACTGGCTAAGATAAAGAACCGGTATATCAAGCAATCCTCTCAAGACCAGATAAAGAACATTGATAATCCTCCCAGTTCTGCCATTACCATCATAAAATGGATGGATACTCTCAAACTGGTAATGAATGATCGCCATTTTAATCAAAGCATCAAGACCATTCTCTTCATTTATGTACTCTTCAAGATTTTTTAATAAGTGCAAAATACTATCCTTATTCTGCGGTGGAGTGTAAATTATTTCTCCTGAGTACTCATTTTTTAGAACCGTTCCAGCCTGACTTCTAATCCCTGCATCATTCTGCTCCAATATTTTTTGTATTTCCACAATGTAGTTAATAGTTAAAAACCCATGTACACCTAATAGATTAAATCCATGTTTTAGAGCTGCGCTATAGTACTGCACTTCTTTTGCAGCAGGATTTTTTACCTGGAAATCTATGTCTGTCTTGTATAATTCATCATGAGTTGTAATAATATTCTCAATAGCCGAACTGTCTTTCGCTTCTTGTAAAACCAGAGAATTGATCAAAATTGTGCTATTAGGGATTGTCCTGGTTATACCCTTAAGCTCTGCCAAGGCTCGATTTGCTTTAGATAGCTGCTTCAGGACAGGTACTGTCTCCAAATCTACTATCGGAGGCAAAGGCTTTAAGTCATTTCCATTTATCATTGCATATCCTCCATAACTCCTAATATTTCACGTCTTTTATTACTCTATCCTTTCTCATCTGTCAATTATTTTATCACCATCCCCAGTTTTTCAACCTCGAAAGCCGCTAAGACCGCGAAAAAATATAAAGAAAGAGTATTTTATTACCACAGAGGCACAGAGAACACAAAGGAAACGAGCTACAGTATTTATATTCTCACTCTTTACTATTCAAAACTCAAAATTCAAAATTATACTATCCCTGATCTTGGATTACATTACACTTAATTTTCAATTTTCAATTTTCCATTTTCAATTACTCCACTTCACTTCTCACTACTAACCATTAACCACTAACCTAAAAAACCCCTATATTTAACTTTTTTTACATTTCTTGTCGAGCCGTAGTTAAACGAAGGCTGATTAATTTTCAATTTTCAATTTTCAATTTTCAATTACTCCAATTCACTTCTCACCATTAACCACTAACCATTAACCACTAACCTAAAAAACCCCTATATTTAACTTTTTTTACATTTCTTGTCGAGCCGTAGTTAAACGAAGGCTGATTAATTTTCAATTTTCCATTTTCAATTTTCAATTACTCCCCAACTTTCCAACCTTCAAACCCTCTGGCTTTTAAACCCAGTCACCAGTCACAAATCACCAGTCACTGCTGCGAAGCAGCCCAAATCCCGAGTCTCGAGTCTCGAATCACGACATATAGCAAGCAGTCATGTTTTCAAGCAGTCGCTCCCTCGCTAAGTCGCTAAGTCGCTTTGTCGCCCCCTCGCTCCCTCGCTAAGTCGCATTGTCTCCCCTTCTCCTCTTCTCATTTTCACAGAGTTGCATCTTCATTTTGCACAATAGCCGCCATCAACAATGAAATCCGTTCCAGTAATCCAACGGGAAGCATCTGATAAAAGAAAAAATACAGGCATTAACAATATCTACAGAATTTCCAAACCCCTAGAAATGCATTTTTTCAATTTCTTTAACAGATTCCTGAGTAAGAGAATCAAACAGCTTTAATGTCATTTCTGTTTTTCTATACAAGAAAATATTGAAAAAACTCTTATAATTCTATCAACAAGCCCTATCACCTCGCCTCTCTCTCATAACATAAAGTCACTAACTGTATTTATTATTATAAGATGTACTCAAAGTGATGTTATCTTCCCTTTTGAGTGAATATCATAAACTATTATATTTTTATTATAGTACCACCCCAGGAATAACCAACACCAAAACCGACTAATAAAACCAAATCCCCGTCTTTTATTTTATTTTTTATTTGGCAATCATATAAAGCTAAAGGTATAGAAGCAGAAACAGTATTTCCAGTTAGTAATAAATCATTGTAAAATTTTTCAGATGGAATTCCAATTTTTTTTCTTAAGTATTCTATTATGTATTTATTAGCCTGATGAAAAATAAAATAGTCTATATCTTCGAAATCACATTTATTCTTTTCGAGTACTTCCTTAACGACTTTGGGAACCGATTCGATCGTAAAGTTAAATATTTCCGGTCCATCCATATAGAGGTCATTGTCTGTTCTTTCATTGCTATTTATTGAATTATTGATTTCACACTCAACGTCAAACCTCTTTCTAAAACCACCATTTGGTACAATTAAGTTTTTATAACCGCTTCCATCAGTACCCAAACAAAATTCGAATATTTTATTTTCTGAATCCTTGCTAATAATGGTTGCTGCTGCTCCGTCTCCAAATATTGTTCTATTACTTTTATCAAGCTTATTGATATGTTTTGAATAAGTCTCAGAAGTGATAAGTAATATCTCAGTTGCTAGTCCGGAGTTAATCAGAGATTTAGCCATAGCCAAGCCATAAACAAATCCAGAGCACCCAAGGTTATAATCAAAAGCTCCAGTATTTGTTCTTAAACCTAATTTATTCTGTAGAATACAAGCACCCGTTGGCAGATAATAGTCAGGACTTTGAGTGCAAAATAAAAGAAAATCGATATTTTTTTTATTTTGCCCGATTAGAACTTTTTCTGCTGCTTTATAACCCAGATCTAGTGCTGTCTCATCATCTCCTGCAATATGTCTTTCTCTCACACCAGTTTTATCTTCAATCTTTTTTGAATCCCAGTCTGGAAATTGATTTTCTAATTCTATATTGCTCAGAATTCTTTCTGGTAAAAAATAATCTATTTTCTTGATTCTGCTTCCCATTATATCACCTATCTTACTTCTGATTATATTCTTCGAAATAAATGGACATATTATTTTCCTGAATATCTTATTATTCTAGAATATTGACAATAATATTTTTTCATATTTATTTTTTACCTCTCTCACCTATTCTTTTAAACCATCGCGAAAGCTTATTTTGCAGTAATCCCACCATCTACTACCAGATTTATTCCTGTAATCCAACGAGCAGCATCGGATAAGAGAAAAATGCAGGCATTAGCAACATCAACAGGTTCACCTAAACGAGTTAGTGGATATGATTTTAGGTGATTTATTAATTCTTCCTCAGTATGGATATTCTTAACAAAGTCTGTAACAATCATGCCTGGTGAGATTAAGTTCACTGTAATATTTTTCTTCCCTAATTCAATTGCAAAGGTTTTTGCTGCCCCAATTAATGCACTCTTTGCTCCAGCATAGAGCCCATAACCAATTGCTGGTCTATATGCTGAAATTGAAGAAATAAAAACAATTGATGCCCCTCGAGCAATCTTCTTCCCTTTCAATAATTCACTGGTAAATAACACAGGTAATTTATAGTTGATATCGGTAATTTTTTTAAAATTCTCTTCATCATAAAAACTCGATGGTATCAATTCGTTATAACCCGCATTCTGAACTAAACCATCCAGGATTTCTATTTCATTTAAAATTTTAGTCCGAGATTGAATTTCAGAAAGATCAGCAATAATCATCTGATGTCCACATCCTTTTAGAAGAGTATAAGTAGCTTCAAGTCTTTCCTTATTTCTTGCAGTTATAATAATTTTTGCTCCCAGTTCAGAACAAGAAATAGCAATTTGCCTACCAATTCCAGAAGAAGCACCCGTAACCAAAATTTTTTTTCCTTTTAGAGCGAATAAATTTTTCATTTAATCTCCTTTATGGGCATAATCAAAGCATGACTGAAGTCTAATATAGCTGAAGCCCAACTTAATCCAACCCCAAATCCATTTGCTAAGAGAGTTTTCCCACTCATATCAGATTCGTTCAAATTAGCACAGATTGTAACAGGTATGGAAGCGCTGCTAGTATTACCATAATTAAATAATGAACTCGGTACTTTTGCAGGATCAAGCTTCATCTTTTTTATTAAAAAATTATTAATTAGTAAGTTTGCCTGATGGAAAAGAAAATAATCTATTTCTTCTTTTAATATTTCTGATTTCTTTAAAAGAAAATTTATGTCATTTTCGACTTCCTCCATTACAAAGTTAAAAATTTCCATCCCATCCATAAACAATTGATTTTCAGATCTTATATTACCATCTCTCCATTTGTAAGCATTTATTGTCTTTTTAGTTACAACGTTTCGAAACGCCCCTCCTCTAATATTGAGTGAATGTGCTCCACCTCCATCTGAATTTAGCGTAAAATAAGCTCTCTTACATACCCTATCACTTTCAATTATAGTAGCAGTACCACTATCGCCAAATAACAAAGAAGCTGACTTATCTTTTTTTGATACTATTTTACTCGGAGTATCTCCACATAATAATAACACTTTTTTAATATGCTTTTGTTGAAGATATGAGTATGCTACTGATAGTCCATAAACAAAGCCTGAGCAACCTAAATTAATATCAAATGCAGCACATCTTTTATTTAGATTTAACCTGTCTTGAAGAATAATTGCAGTTGCTGGCAGTATATAATCTGGCGTCTGCGAAACAAATAAAAGCATATCAATTTCTGATCTATCGATGGACATTTTTTCAATTAAATTCTCTGCTGCCTGAAAACAAAGATCACTCGTAGTAGTAATATTGTTCGCAATGTTACGATATCTAACGCCAACAGTTCCAATATATTTCTTTAATTCAGTTTCAGTAAAATATTCAGTTTCATTTGAATTATCTATCCTGTTTTCTGGAACAATACTGGAAATTCCAGTGATACAAATATTCTCAAAAGCTAAAAAAGCCATGGCATATCTCCCTTATGATTTTTCCGTGTAGCCCTTAGAAAAATTGGACCTAATCGGTTAAATGCGTTGAAAATAGTCCGTCTCAAAAAAAATAGTTCTCAACTATATAAAAACGATACTGATTAACAAAGAGTATTCATATGCTCTTAATGAAAGCATGATCATCATATGATATTATTTAATAATACATTAGATTTTACTCAATATTAACACGTAGAGTTCCCTAATGGTATTGACACTTTCAAATTCCCGTCTTGGGATTACAATATCGAATTCTTGATTGACCATTGCTAAGATAGAAAGAACAGCTAATGAATCCCAATCTTCATATTCTTTGAATTTATCATCTGGTTTAATCTTCTGGTTATTCATTTCCATGACATCCTTAAATAACTCTACAAATTGATCTAAGTTCATTATTTCTCCTTATTATATTTCTTTAAATGACTATCCGTATAACTCCGCATAAGTAATTCCACTTGAATTTGCACAAGCCGTAATAACTCTATCTAAC
>CAZAHZ010000212.1:0-6167 GCA_964485055.1 uncultured Candidatus Cloacimonadota bacterium | reverse complement strand
TTAATGTATCTTTCAAAATCGGATAGTGAGTACATCCCAGAATAAGAGTATCATATTTTTCCCGGATAAATTCCTCCAGGTATTCGCTGGCTATCTGATGCGTGACTGCATGATCTTCCCAGCCTTCTTCCACCAGCGATACAAAAAGGGGGCAGGCTTGTGCCATTACTTCTATCCGCGGGTTCAGGTTTTGTATCGCTTTTTGATAAGCTCCGCTATTGACTGTACCATAAGTGCCTATAATTCCTATTTTTTGATTTTTGGTTTTCTCCACCGCTGCCTTAGCCCCCGGTTGAATTACTCCGATCACAGGAACTGGCAGAAATGATTGCAGTGTTGACAGTGCCAGAGCTGAAGCTGTATTACAGGCTACTACAATGATCTTGGCTCTGTTCTGCAGCAGAAAACGTGCATTCTGGATAGAATACTGAATTATTGTGTCAGGTGATTTAGGACCATAGGGCACTCTCGCCGTATCTCCAAAATATACTATATCCTCATGCGGAAAACGACGCCTGATCTCTCTGAATACTGTAAGTCCACCTACACCTGAATCAAAAATCCCTATCGGGTTCTTCATAATTTTACCTACTGAAAATTTATTCTTAACACTTCTTTATTATTTTTCTTTTCTTAAAAATGTAGATTAAAAAAAAAGACTCTGTATTAACTGTCAATAATTATAAATTCCTCACTATCCTAATCCCCTCATAGCCCTAAAAAAGATAATAAGAGAAAATATTGAGAAGAACAACTTAACACAATATGACATTTTTTTGTTAGATTGTGTTAAGTTGTTAAACTAAGGATCTACAGTATAAGAATTTTTTTTGATAAATTTGGCAGAAAGTCAATGATAATGGAAAATTCTTGACTATAAAGAGGAATTAGTAGAAAAGAGATTATCAGGGAAAGCTGATGTTGGGGGGTATAAATGTCAAAGTGGTTGTTATTAATGTTAATTTTATTTACATTTGTTTCAGTGATATTTGGTCAAGAGCGGAATCCTGACTGGGTGTATGTGGTTTATACCAATAGTACAGTGGCGTATTTTCATGTACTGATCAATGAAGAGGAGGCAGGTGCCGGAGATCTTCTGGGAGCTTTTGTGGATAATGAGTGTCGGGGAATTGCTACCGTTTTTCTTTATAATGGAACAGCATATGGAGTTATGAATATTCAGGGAGAAGAGGTGGAGACTGTGAATTTTCTGGTTTGGGATGCCAGTGAAGATATCATCTGTGATGTGGAGGAGACCACGCAGAGCTATCCAGGACACGATATAGGCTATCCGCCGGATTTTGTAGTGATCCATGCTGAAAGTGGGGGAAGTCAGAATGAACCTCCGGTAATTGATCTGCCAGCATCAATTGGATTTCTGAATACGGAAAATTATAGTTTTGATATAAGAGAATTTATCAGTGATCCTGATGATGAATTTCTGGGAGTCAATTGGTCAGGAAACCAGGAAATTATAATTGAAATAATTAATGAAGTCTGGCAGCAGGTAAATTATGGATCTTTTACTAATGTGTATGCTTATATCAATCGGGAAGGGGAAAATGCTCCCTTGAATTATCGAGTTGGTATTTTTATAAACGATGAGTGCCGCTGTTCAGGAACCCTGCAATCATATAATGGCAGAAGTTTTTTAAATACAACAGTTCAGGGAACGTCAATCGAAGCGATGCGATTCAAGATCAAAGATCCTGTAAGTGGCAGGATCTGGGTTTGTGATGATCTTATCAACAGTAATCCAGGAGGAATGGTAGGTTATCCGACATTTCTGGAAATAGCCTGCGATCTGGAGAATTTTGAAGGTATTTTACAGTTAAGTGTTGATTCAGCCTGGAATGGGACTGAGGAAATACATTTCAGTGTTGGTGATCATAATAATGACCCAGTGGTTGATAGTCTGCTGGTGATAGTCAGTAATGGAAATCATGCCCCGGAGATAGATTTACCTGATAATATCACATTGAATGAAGATGATGTACTAAGTTTCGATTTTAGTTCTTATCTCAGTGATCCCGATAATGACGAAATGACTTTAGAACTAAGCGAGCCTGGAGATCATATTAATGCTGAGATCAGTGGTTTTGAAGTGACTTTTAGTGCTGAGGCGAACTGGTCTGGTTCGGAGACAATAGAATTTACAGTCAGTGATGGAGAGGGATTGCAGGCAAGTGACGGCCTGGAAGTGTTTTTTCTGCCGGTAAATGATGCACCGGAACTTGATTTACCGCAGGAATTATCCTGGGCAGAAGATACTGAATATGAGCTTGATCTATCACTCTATTTATCAGATGTGGAAGGAGATGCTCTGGAAGTTAACTGGAATGAAAACGCTGATATTTCAATTCAGGAATCTGAGATCAATTGGGATATAGTGCATTACAGTCATACCATGACGGTTTATGGAGTAGCATTTATTAATGGCAGCAGCCTGGCAGCAGATGATATTGTGGGTGCTTTTGTAAGCAACGAATGCCGAGGTACGGGAACCCGCTGGCTACCCTCCAATTATACTACTTTTCAGGTTTACACTGATCAGCCGGAAACAATGTATTTCAGGATATTGGATGTGAGTGAAAATATCGTGTATTCAATAGATCTGGAAATAATTACGATTCCGGGCGGGATAGCTGGTTATCCGCCAAATTTTCTGCCTCTTTATGCTAATGAACCTTTAATAAACCTGAGTTACAGAATAATGCCTTCAGAAAACTGGTTTGGCGACACTGAAATCAGTTTAACAGTCACAGATACGGAAGGAGCTGAAGCAGAAGGATCAATTAGTATATCCATTCTGGGAGTAAATGATCTTCCGGAGTTAAATCTCCCTGAATATCTGGTGATGAATGAGGGAGAAATATTAGTTCTTGATCTGGAAGAATATATTTGCGATGTAGATGGAGATAGTCTCTATGTGACCGCTGAGAGTGAATTTCTGGAAACTGCTGTTAATGGAATGAATCTTGAAATCAGTGCAGCATTTACACCGGAAGGAATATATGATCTGCTGATTACAGTTTCTGATGGTCTGGAGATAGTTGAAGGATTGATTGTAGTGGAAGTGATAAACAGCAATTTGCCACCTCAGATATTTCTGCCGGCAGAAGTAAGTTTTGCTGAAGATACGGAATATGTATTTGACTGGGGACAATATGTCAATGATCCGGATTCGGAGGAATTGAACCTTAGCTGGAGCGGGAATGACCTGATAACGATAATTGAGACAGAGGGGTCGGAATTGTTAATTTCTTCACCGCCTGACTGGAATGGGAGTGAATTAGTATATTTTGAATTAACTGATGGTATTGCAACTGCAATGGATACAATGAGCATCACAGTTATTCCTATTAATGATCCACCTGTTTTTACGGGTGAATTTTATCTGGAATTTCCTGAAGACCAGATATTAACGATAACTGGTGAAGCATATTGGTCGGATATAGACACTGATGATCTGGAATATTCCGGAAGCTCGGATAATCTGGAAATCCTGATTGATGAGCAGGAGATTAGTCTAATCCCTGACCTGAACTGGAATGGCAATTGTATGCTGACATTAACAGTGAATGATGGGGAGTATTTGATAGCACAGGAAATAGAAGTAACAGTGACAGACGTGAATGATGCTCCGTGGCTGGAATTACCAGAAGAGATCGAATTTGCCGAAGATGAATCATATATACTGGATTTGAGTGCTTATAGCGGTGACATAGATGGGGATGAACTGGAATATTCATCAGAAAGCGAAAACATTATATGTGATATTGTTGGAGATATGTGCCAGTTATTAGCTCCCTTAAACTGGAATGGGATGGAGACAGTAATCTTTCGGGCAACAGATAATCAGTCCCGTTCAATTACTTCTCAAGAAGTAGTTATTTCGGTTTTGCCGATCAATGATCCTCCTCAGATAGATATTCCGGGAAGTATAATTATGGAAAGCGGTGGCAGTGTTGAAATTGATGTAAGTGAATTTAGTTTTGATGTAGATAATGCCGAATTAAGTTTAGAAATTGCTGGCAGTGAACATATCTTGGTGGATATTGCAGGACTTATGGTGATATTGACAGCAGAAGACAACTGGCAGGGCACTGAATATCTGGCTTTTTTCCTTTCAGATGGTGAATTTATTGTGGCAGATACTTTACAGGTTATAGTAACACTTACCGGCTCTGGATTTGATCTGATTTTACCGGATGAGATAAGTTTCAATGAGGATGAATCCTATTTGTTTGAGCTTGATGATTATATAATTAACAGCAGTGGCGAAGAAGTTGGAATCGAACTAACGGGATTGAATGAAATCTTTGCTGAAATTATGGGTATGGATATAGAATTCACAGCAACACCGGAATGGTCAGGCAGCGAAGTGTTAATTATCACTATGTCTGGTCAGGAGAGTGGAATAGCTGTCAGTGACACGTTAAATATTGAGGTTATTGCTGTGAATGACTGTCCAGTTCTGGAACTACCTGATGAGATCAGTCTGGCTGAAGATACGACACTATTTTTTAATTTCCATCCTTACTGCACAGATGTTGATGACACTCAGCTTCAATTTTCACTTGCCGGCAGTTATCCGCAGTTGAATATCCAGTTACAGGGCTATAATGCCTTGATTTCAGGTGCAACTAATTATTCTGGAGAACAGGAAGTTATTTTTTATCTTAGTGATGGTGAATTGACAGCAGTAGATTCTATTCTGATCATAGTAACTCCTGTGAATGATCCTCCCAATATCAATCTGCCTAACAGGTTTTATCTATATGAAGATGAATCAATCACTCTTGATATGAATAATTATATACTGGAATTTGATAATGATGAACTGGAACTGACCGTAAGTGGAAATATTGAGATAATAGCTGAAATAAATGAATTACTTATAACCTTTTCTGCTTCAACTAACTGGTTTGGCAGTGAAATTATAACGATCACCGTAGATGATGGGGTATCCCGACTTTCTGACAGTGATAATGTGCAGGTTGTTGTGATGTCGGTTAATGATCCTCCGGAAATTGTTTTGCCTGTAGATTTAAGTTTTCCGGAAGATGAATCGTTGATTATTGATCTCAGCCAGTATTCATTTGATGTTGAGAACTATGATCTGCAATTTACTGCTGAGTCTGCGGAATTGTTTCTTGATTTATCCGGAAACCAGCTTTCTATCAGTGCTTCGGCAAATTATTTTGGCAGCAGTTGGCTGGAAGTTTGTGCAAGTGATCAGGATTTTACTGGTTGTGATACGATTTTAGTGAATATTACTCCGGTTAACGACCCGCCTGAGCTAAATATTCCGAGAGAAATAATCTTTAATGAAGATGAAGTTTTTATTATTGATCTTAGTGAATATTCTTTTGATGTTGATAATGATGAGCTGGAATATTATGGCAATTGTGATGATCTGGAACTTCAATTTCTGGGGAGTGAACTTTCTATTTCTGCTGCACCTGACTGGTATGGTGAAAGCCAAATGGTGATATATGTAAGTGACGGAGAATTGACAGATTATAATCTTGTAGAGATCAATGTATTACTGGTAAATGACCCGCCGGAATTCGATCTTCCCCCTGAACTTGTCTGGAATGAAGATGAAAGCTTTGTTCTTGATCTCAGTCAGTATTGTGAAGATGTAGATGAAGATATTCTCAGCTATACTTGTCAAAGTGGGATCATATCAGTATCAATCTCAGGAGCATTGGCAACTCTTATATCTCCACCGGACTGGAATGGGGAAGAGGTTTTGGTATTCTCGGTCAATGATGCCCAGGGACGTGCCGTAGTTACAGACAGTGTACTTGCCATTGTTGAGGCGGTCAATGATGCCCCGGAACTAATCCTGCCGGAGGAATTCATTCTTTATGAGGATTCGGAACTGGCAGTTGACTTCTCACCATATTGCAGTGACGTTGATGATACTGAATTAACCCTTGATCTTAATGTTCCCCCTGACAGCATATGCGTGACAATTGCTGGCTATCTGGTCACTTTCTCGGGTCCAGCGGACTGGAGTGGCATGGAAAATATCGAATTCATCCTTAGTGACAGTGAGTTATCTACGACAGCTATAACACAGGTGAGTATCATAGCTGTCAGCGATGAACCGCAACTAAATCTTCCAAACTCATTTTCCTTTAATGAAGATACTTCCC
>CAZAHZ010000211.1:0-6224 GCA_964485055.1 uncultured Candidatus Cloacimonadota bacterium | reverse complement strand
ATGAAGGATATTCAACAACTTCTGCGGTAGATGGAGAAGATGCGTTGGATAAAATGGAATACCAGAAATTTGATTTATATATCCTAGATATCTGTATGCCCCGCATGGACGGAATGCAGTTGATGAAAGAGATCAAACGACGGCATCCCTTTGCAGTGATAATCATCACAACCGGTTTTTCCACCTTGGAGAATGCAGTCAGGGCAATTCGGGAGGGGGCATTTCACTATATTGCCAAACCGATCATGGCAGATGAATTTCTTGATGTGGTGCGGCGTGGATTTTCTTATGCCGAAAGCCTGGGTACGCCGGAGATGATGGACTCTGGAACAAAATCGGAGCTGGAAAAAACATTACCCCAGATGTTGAAAGGCTTTTCTCCTGAAGATATTACCCAATTCGAAGAAATATCAATAATTCGAAATTATCAGCCAGGAGATATTGTGCCTCTGGATGATAAGCAAGGTAGTATAATTCTGGTGGAAACAGGTGAATTAGCCGTATTGCTGGGTACGATTAAAGTGGAGTCGCTGTATCCGGGACAATGTTGGGGTGAGGAGTCATTTCTGAATATCAGTTATTTATTTACAGGTTTACGGGCGGTTACAGAAGCCCGGGTGCGGCATTTCAGACGGCAGCAGATCATGGAGTTTTTCCGGTTCCGTGATGAGAGGGCACTAAAGAGATATACGATAAATCTTATGTATATCTTCTATCAGCGCTGGAAAGGTGCATTGGGTAAGCTGGGTTTGTTCGTGGGCTATGAAAAAGTAACAAAAGAGAAGGAAGATGGACCTAAAATTTAATATTAGTGAAGAAGAAATTAAAAACATACCAATTAAAGGTCGTCCCAGGTTAAGGTATTTGCATGGTTTGATATTGAAAAACATGCAGTGGCAGAAGCAGGGAGATGAGCTGACAGCTTATTTTTTAGAATTAATGGGAACAAAAAGAGCCTCAGATCTGGATATGGGTTCTGCCGGATGTCTGAATCAGATTTGGATGCGAATAGATGGATATAAAGCACCGATAAATGATTATACAAATATACGACGCCTGGATCAGGAATTATTTATTTTGACCTTTGTAGAAGAAGAATACCTGGAACATTTATTAAAATGCGGAGCCATAGATCTGGCGATAAATCCCCAATCCGGGAATAATAAGAGAAGAGCCCGTGGAAATATTTATCTTGATCAGGGAGATTTGGCTCTTAATATGCGCCTGATAAATGAATGTCCCATGACACTAAGCAGTCTGGGATTTTCTCAGGCAATCATAGACCGGCTAGATATGGAAAAAGAAAAATTCGGGCTTACGTTAATTACAGGCTTAACGGGATCCGGGAAAAGTACAACACTCGATGCTATAATAGATTATAATAACACACTGAATAATGGTCAGATAATTATTATTGGAAATCCCATTGAGTATATCCATCCTTCCAAACGGTGCATGGTGCGACATCGTGAAGTAGGTGTTGACGTAGAATCCTTCGCCGGAGGGATCATACAATCCTTAAGGCAGGACCCAGATATGATAGTCATTGGAGAAATACGAAATTCGTCTGAGATAGCTGCAGCTCTGGAGATCACGGATAGTGGGCATAAGACTTTTTCTACTTTGCATACCAGTTCGGCATCTGATACCTTGCACCGGTTTATCGCGGAATTTTCGGCAAATGAACAGGACAGGATCAGACACCGTCTGGCAGATACTTTGAGTGTTATAGTTTCTCAGAGACTGGTTCCCGGGAGATTGAGGGGTAGAGTTCTGGCACGAGAAATATTATCAGTAGATAGTTCGGTCAGAGCTGCAATCCATAATAATAATATTTCGGAAATATATCAAATGATGAACGAAGGGCAATCACGAGGAATGCTGACTATCGAGCAGGATCTTTTTCAGTTATATAGAAAGGGACTTATAGTAAAGGATACTGCTTTTAATTATGCTAATAATAAAGTCAGAATTGCTCAATTGATGCAGTACTCTTAAGGAAGGCTTTTAGTGAGAAAATTACGAAAATATTTTTTTGGTGTTTTTGAGGATGGTCCCGTTTTAAAAATTGTCCAATTGATCAACAGCAATGGACATCCCATCTTGATAGATATCAAGAAAACGGAAATGGAATGCTCAATCTATCATGATATAGGCAGGAGATATGAGAGTGGAGAAACAGAACAACCAAATCCTGAAGGAGAATTGGGTTCAATAACTGAGATCAGTATGGGAGATGAGGGAGAATTGGATTCGGTTGTTTCTCCCCATGAACATCTTTTAAGCATATTTCCTTTAAACCAGGGTAGATTGGGTTTAAATGCCAATGATGAGAAATTATCTATTCATTATCTGGATCGCTCATTGCGAAGTCTGACTCGGCGAGATTTAATCAAACTGAATTTACTGAGCACGGAAGAAATGAAGGATAAGGATGTGATGTGGGGTCTGGTGCAAACTGCTCAGGATCAAACCTGTGTAATTATTCATAAAGGCGAAAACAGACTATTCAGTTATTTACAAAAATATAACCAGATCCAGAGTGAGAGGAAATATTTTTACAGCTTGATAGATAGCAATGATATATCCCTGATCAATGCAATACGAATGAATTATGAATTAAATAAGGAAGATGACCTGCTGGTGATCTACCTCGGTTATGATTATAAAAAAGGCATTTTGATGAAGGGAGAAGAATTAGTCAAAAGCCTGCCTATTTTAACCAGCTCGGATACAACGGATCCGGAAAGAGAGATATGTTCACGTTTGGCGTTGTATCAGGACGAGATGGAGATTCCTCATGTGGAAAGGATCATTGTAGCTGGAGAATACAGTCAGGATGCGATGCTGGAGGCAATTGCCAACACTTTTCCTGCTGCTGAGGTGGAAAGGTTTAAATTTGATAATGATAAGCTGCTATTCGCTGAAAATTTGGGAGATGAGCTTGCGGAGGAGGAGCTGGCTGCTAATGTTATACCTATCTCAATTGCCTGGAAGATTTTGTTAGGAAAGTCTAATGAGGTTTTGCAGACAAACTTTCTGGAAAAGAAGATAATAAAGAGCCAGAAGGTTGTCCAATTCTCATGGCACAGCGTTCTGATGCTGGCAATATTGATGGTATTGACCTATTCGTTTACAACTTCTATTTTTACCATGCAAAAACAGCTCAATATCCTGAAACAAAGCTATCTGAATAAGAAATTGGAGTATGAGAATTTGAAAACAGAACGCGATCCAGGTCCCAATATTCAGGAGCAGATATATGTTCTCAGATCACAAATTAATCAACTGGAGACTTTGTATCAGGACAAGGCTATTTGGTCGACAATAATAGAATTATTATCAGAAAACTTCAATAAGTATCCCGTAAGCTGGCTGACAAATATTCAAGGTAATCAAGCAGGTTTTTCAATAGCTGGGATTACATCAAAACAACAGAATATAGTAAATTTAGCGAGTATTTTTCCGGAAGGAACTATTAAAAGCGTCCATCCTAAAGAATTAGAAAAACAAATAGTCTGGGTATTTGAGATTAGATATAATTATCCCGCAGCCCTTCCGATTGTTGAGGGATGGACAGCGCAAAATCTATTACCAGTTCAGAGTGAAAATAGTGATTTGGCTAAAAGTGAAAACATCAAGGCTAGCACTAACCCGATATTAATGGAATATAAAAATGTGATAAAAGCTTATGATTCGAGAAACTTTCCATTGATGATTGAATTGGCAGAATCATTTATAATTAAGAATCCCGATAATTATCTGGTAGTTAATTGCCAGTATTTAATGGGTGAAATATATCAACGTCAAAATAACCTTGAAAAGGCGGAAAAATTACTGGATCAGGTTTTAAAAAAACCCGGTTACGTGGAACCATATGCCCTTTATAAACTGGCTCAGGTGTATTATGTTACGGAAAGACTATATCTGGCACAAGTTCTTCTGAACAGAATAACCAGTAGTTATCCGAACAATGAAATACTCCCGAAAGTTAACGCATTTCTGCAGAAACTGGAGGATAAACATGAATAATGCTCTAAGAATAACTTTGATAGTTTTTGCACTTCTGCTGATAGTTTTAATAGGCGGCAATTTTTTTAAAAAAGAGAATCATAAAAAGATAACCCAGTATAGCATAAAAATGAAGGAATTTGAAGATAAAATTGCCAAAATTGACGAGCTAAAAGATAAAAGCAAAAAGCAGCAACTGGAACTGATCGAAATCCAAAAAGAAATGGATAAATATGACAAGCAGGTTCTACCCAATGATGCTCCACCAATAAGTTATGATTATCTGTTGAAAATTATAAAACGGATCAAAGGAAAATTTATCTTTGATTTCAATTATTCCGGCTCAAAAGATGATAAAGGATTAATTATGAATAGTTATCTGCTCAGAGGTAGCGGTAAATTATCTCAGGTTTATAAATTTTTCAATGAAATAGAACGCCAGAAAGCCTTTTACGTTTTCCATGGTATGGCGATAAATGCACCTGAAATTACGATTTCAGATACAGTTAATTATTCTTTTATGCTGTCCGCAATTACAAAAGCAGTTAATAATAATCCAATGAAACATGACTTCAAGAAATTGCCTGCCTGTGAGAATGTTAGTGATTTATTTACATGTGGGATAATGATAGATAAGCTGGCTCAGGAAAAAGCAGGACAAGAAAGGGAAGCCGGCTTGCTTGATTTAGGCAGTTTGCGGCTGATTGCTGTGATAGATCAGGAAGCATATTTTCGCGATGCTAATGGATTATACCATGTTTTAAAAACTGGTGATAAAGTGTTAAAGGGAATATTATCAAGCATCAATAGTGAAATGGGAGTGGTAACTTTTACTATTGATACAGGGAATGGAAATAAAGAAACCAAGGAATTTAACGTTGAAAGTGGGGGAAGAAAATGATGAAACAGAAAGGATTTCATATTCTATTTTTGTTATTGATATTGATGGCAAGTAATATCTTGAGTAGTGAAAACAGGGGAGATACAATTTCATTAAGTAGAAATACATCAATTAATGAAGCCTTATTATCCATTGAAAAGATCTCTTTACATTTGGAAAGTAAGAAGATATACAATCTATCATCTTCCAATGCTTTTCTGGGAATACCTCTCAAGAATACTTACTGGAAGGATGCAATCGAAATTATTTGTGCAATACACAACCTGAAACAGGAAGAAAAAGCTGGGGCAATAATTATCTCTGATTTAACGGATGAAAAAGATTTAAATGTACTCAGCCTGGAAAAACGGCAAGTTAAGATATCTGCCTCAGTTCTGGAAATAAAGAAAACTGTCTCTGATAATATCGGGATAAACTGGTCTTCGATAATAGATGGAGCAGTAACTTATACTGGGAATTTAGCATTTCAGGGAGCTAATGCAGTAGGCTCTGATCTATTTCAGGTGAGTGGCAGCAAGACTTTTGAATCCGGAGATAAAACGATAACTGTGGACGCTTTGATGGCTATCCTGGAAGAAAATCAGGACGGCGAGGTTCTGGCTAAACCATCCATATTCGTTGATTCCGGCGAAAAGGGTTTTATCCAGGTTGGTAAGGATTTTTCTATTAAAACTGTGGATGATGCTGGAAATACAACAGATCAGTTTTTCTCTACTGGTGTAATCCTTGATGTCACTCCTACTATAATTATAGATGAAAAAGGAAATGAAGCTGTTAACTTGAAAATTGTTGTTGAACGATCTTCTGCAATTCCCGGTGAGGTTTCCACAGAAATCACCAAAAGCAAGGCAACCAGTTCTATTACAATGTATAATGGAGAAGAGACTACAATTGGCGGGTTATACGACAAAGATGAAACTACAGCCCGCGGAGGAGTTCCAATTCTTAAGGATCTCCCCTGGTGGTGTCTGGGTTTGCGTTATATTTTTGGCTATGAAATTCATAGTGTGACCGAAAAGGAACTGGTCATTATTATAAAAGCAGAAATAGAATTGCCGATATTAGACAGGAGAGATAAAGAATAATCAGACTCCCCCTTTTTATATCAGCCAGATATAGATATTGTTATATTACATAGATAGTTATATTACCATAAAATGTAGGGCAGACCCATGTGTCTGCCCTTAAATCACTTGAATCCCAGCTATATATCAAATTATTCGTGAGATAGAAGACGAAATCCGTGACTGATGACTGGTGACTGGTGACTTGCGTATCCAGAGCATCTTGCTCTGGGTTATATTACATTCAA
>CAZAHZ010000210.1:0-6244 GCA_964485055.1 uncultured Candidatus Cloacimonadota bacterium | reverse complement strand
GATAGAGACGAGGAAGGATCAACAGCCAGCACAGCCAGATGATAGTTATCTTCCATTAACTTGCAGCCGAGAGCTTCGATAAAGCAGCTTTTCCCGGCTCCGGGAACTCCCGTTATTCCAATTCTCAACGAGTTTCCCGTATAAGGCAGAAGCTGTCGCAGCACTTCCTGACCCATCTCGAAATGTTTCTCCGAATTGCTCTCAATTAAAGTGATAGTCCTGGCGAGGATTGTTCTGTCTCTTTCCAGCACTCCTTTCACGTAATCATCAATTGTTAATTGCCGTCGTGGAACTGATTTTCTGCTTCTATCCGCTGCCTTGCCCGGCATCCCGTCATGCTGGCTTTCCCTGCCCCTCACCACCCGCGAAGCAAATTCCTTGCCACCATTTTCAGGCACCCACTCCGGTCTCTTATTATCGTCCATCATCCATCCTCCATTATCCATCCTCCATCATCTATTACTTTTTGCACTTTTCACAATCGCTGTTAACATCTTCAACATGATCTTCATATCTTTATCAATATCCGAGTATTGTTTTTCATTGAGATAGTCTGTTTTCTTCAGTAAAACGAGCCAGTAATCAGTTTCATAAGCTTCTTTTAGAGCTAATGACATCTTATGAATAAAATCTGCCTTGCTTTCGGCATGTTCGGCTTCTCTTACCATTGCTCCAATTGCTGTTCCGCTTCTTAATATCTGTTTGGATAAAATAAATTCCTTTTTATCATGACATAAATACTGATACATTTTCACAATTCGTACAGCAAATTTCAGACTTCTTTCAAGTATCTCATTCTTCTCTTTCATCATCCATTATCCATCGTCCATCATCAATAGATCAAGGATTTTCTTCGCTGCCACCGGCAATACTGTCCCTGGACCAAATATTGCCGCGGCACCATGCTCATAAAGAAAATCATAATCCTGAGCCGGTATCACACCACCTACAACCACCATAATGTCTTCTCTGCCCAGTTTCTTCAATTCCGCCATCAACTCCGGTAACAGCACTTTATGACCTGCAGCCAGAGAACTCATCCCGATCACGTGCACATCATTTTCCACTGCCTGACTTGCCGTCTCTGCCGGGGTCTGGAATAAAGGACCGATATCCACATCAAAGCCCATATCCGCATAAGCGGTTGCCACCACTTTGGCTCCGCGGTCATGTCCGTCCTGTCCCATCTTGGCGATCATAATGCGCGGTCTGCGTCCTTCCTGTTCTTCAAATTCATCTGCCAGCTTCCGCACTTCTTCCACTTCATCTTTCCGGGCATATTCGCTGCTATATATTCCACTGATTGATCGAATCACGGCTTTATGCCTCCCGTATATTTTTTCTATGGCATCTGAAATCTCACCTAAGGTAGCCCTGGCTCGTGCTGCCTCGATGGAGAGCTCCAGTAAATTTCCTTTTCCGCTTTCAGTTGCCCTGGTGATCGCATCTAGAGTCTCTGCAACTCTCTTATCATCCCGTGCCGCTTTCAGTTGGCGCAGCCTTTCCAATTGCGAAATCCGCACTGCTGTGTTATCCACTTCCAGAATATCGAGTGCTGCTTCTTTGTCCAGCCGATATTTATTAACTCCCACGATAATTTCTTTTCCGGAATCAATATGTGCCTGTCTTCTTGCGGCTGCTTCCTCAATACGCATCTTGGGAATGCCCGTCTCGATTGCCTTTGCCATGCCTCCCAGTTCTTCCACTTCCATGATGTGTTCCCAGCCCTTATGGATCAGGAAATCCGTCAGACTTTCCAGGTAATATGATCCGCCCCAGGGATCTATCACATCGCAGATCCCGGTCTCATGCTGCAAAAATAACTGCGTGTTACGTGCAATCCTCGCACTGAAATCCGTGGGCAGCGCAATTGCCTCATCCAGCGAATTTGTATGCAGACTCTGAGTATGCCCCATCGTTGCAGCCAGTGCCTCTATACATGTTCTGGTTACATTATTATAAGGATCCTGCTCGGTCAGCGACCAGCCGGAAGTTTGTGAATGCGTGCGAAGTGACATGGATTTTGGGTCTTGCGGATTGAATTTCTTAACGATCTTAGCCCACAATACACGGGCAGCCCGTAACTTGGCTACTTCCATAAAATAATTCATACCCTCTGCCCAGAAGAATGAAACCCGCGGAGCAAAGGCATCAATATCCAGCCCTGCCTCTATACCGCAACGCAGATATTGCCAGCCGTCTGCCAGAGTATATGCCATCTCCAGGTCTGCTGTTGCTCCTGCTTCCTGCATGTGATAACCCGAAACCGAGATACTGTTAAACTTGGGCATATATTTACTGGTGAAGGCAAAGATGTCACTGATAATGCGCATGGACTGCGTTGGCGGATAAATGTAGGTATTACGAACCATGTATTCCTTGAGTATATCATTCTGGATCGTTCCTGCCAGTTGTTCGCATTTAATGCCCTGCTCTTCCGAAGTGACAATATAAAACGCCATGATCGGTAATACAGCCCCATTCATGGTCATGGATACCGATATATCACCCAGCGGTATCTGATCAAAAAGTATTTTCATATCGAGGATTGAATCTATAGCTACACCAGCCTTTCCTACATCTCCTGTTACCCTCGGATGATCACTGTCATAGCCACGGTGTGTTGCCAGATCAAAGGCAACCGATAGTCCTTTTTGTCCCGCTGCCAGGTTTCTCCGGTAAAAGGCATTGCTTTCTTCTGCTGTGCTGAATCCCGCATATTGACGCACCGTCCAGGGTCGCATACAGTACATCGTGGCATAAGGTCCCCGCAAAAAAGGTGGCACTCCTGCTGCATAATCAAGGTGCTCAAAATTCTTTGTATCCTCTCTTGTATAAAGTGGGTTCACACTATATTGCTCATTGGTCTCCCACAGCAATTCTTCCAGCTTTTTTCCTGTTCTTTCTTCCAGAATTTTCTGCCATTCCTCAATATTCATCGCCGGTTTTGTATTATCTAATTTTATATTACTGAAATCAGGATTTTTCATTATGCTACTCCTGCCTTTTTCTGAGCAGCGGTCAATATTTCAGGTACATTTGCCCGGATATGAATAAATTCGTCTATTCCTGCTGCCTTAAACAATTCAATCTGATCTTTCGGATAACCAGCCAGCACGATCATTGCTTCAGGTCGCTTGATTTTGATTATCAGACAGATTTCAGGAACCAGCTCCGGATACGACTCATCTGTGGAACAGATCACCACTATCTCTGCCTGAGATTGAATTGCTGCCAGACCCGCTTCCTGTGCCGTTGCAAAACCACCGTTGTCTATCACTTCAAAACCGCCAACCTCAAAGAAGCCTCGTGAAAACTCCGCTCTTGCCTTATATTGTCCCACCTCGCCGTTATTTGCCAGAAATACTTTTATTGCCCGACCGTTTTTCCGGACATAAGCTGCCATATTATCTCTCAGCTTCTCATAAGGTTCTGCTGCTCGTACTTGAGGTAAAGCTGCAATCCTGGTCGTTATACCGGAAAGCAATCCTCTGGTTATTATCCCCAGGCTGGCACCATTTAAAAATGCGTCCTTGATGCTATGGGCACACTGCTCTATTTTCATGCCACTCTTCCGCACTGATTTCACTTCTGCACTCCGGCGGCAGCGGATTGCAGTATAATCAGGCGAATGCGGATCTGCTGATGTTTCCTGAGGATTGGCATACATATTGATACCCACCATAATATCCTTGCGTCTTGCCAGGTTATCGCTTCGGAAAGCTGCGATCTTTTCCACAATTGCCTGTATCTTTCCGGCTTGCAGGAGCTCACTCATGCTGCCTTCCTTTTCCAGTAACAGAAAATTCTCCCAGGCGCGTTCTGTCAGCTTTTGCGTAAGTTCTTCTATATACCAGCTTCCGCCTGCCGGATCAATCACTTGTCCCAGGTGACTTTCTTCGCCTAAGATGATCTGCTGATTTCTCGCAATTCTCCGGCTGAATTCATCCGGCTCTCCGGTCACTTCGTCAAAACTGCCGATATGCAGGCTGTCCACTCCGCCGGTTACACCCGCAAAAGCTTCAGTGGTCGTCCGCAGCAGATTCACATAAGGATCATATTTAGTTTTATTATACAGACCTGTCCGTCCATGGATATACATTTTTGCCGATTCATCACTACCTCCAAAACTGCGGATAACAGTGCTCCACAATTTCCTCGCAGCCCTCAGTTTGGCGATTTCCATAAATAAATTGCCTCCCAGTGCCAGACTGAATTGCATCCGAGGTGCGATGTCATCTATATCCAGCCCGAATGTATTTAAAGCTCTGATATATTCCACGCCGGTTGCCAAAGCAAAGGTCAATTCTTCCACAGCACTGCCCCCGGCGTTATGATAAGCGAAGGTGTGTATATCTATTGTTCTCAGTTTTGAATTAGTTTCTTTTGCCCAGAGAGTTAAACCTGCCATCTTGCCATAAGCTTCTTCCAGTGTCCCGGTTATAAAGCCCTTCTCCGCCAGTTGTCCCAGCGGATCAGCACCCACGCAACCCTGCAGTCCACTCATATTAATCCCCTGCTTTTCACAGTAAGCAGCCAGCAGCATGGCATATTCCAAACTTTCATTATATGCCTGGATATTGATGTCCACGCAGTCCGGATGCACATCTGCCAGTGCTTTCTCCAGATCAGCAACCGTTGCTATTGAGGTTCCGCCTTTTCCAACTGTCCCCGATTCCGCATCATCAGGGTCTTTTCCTGCCAGACCGGCTTCATCAATCACCAGGTTTACGGCATTCTGTCCCCGCTTGAGACTATTCAGCAACGCAGTATTAAAGTCCTCTGCCAACGGGCATCTGATCTCTTGAGCTATTTTCCAGCTTTCTTTCTGGTAGCCTTCAGGACGACTGCCCCGCACATAACTGCCCTCTCCCGGCAGTTCGTCAATATGCCCAATCCTGTCCCACACATCCTTCCGGTATTGAGGTTCAAGCATGATCCCCTCATAAGTTGCCGTACGAAGTGTTTTATCAAAAGGTTTGCCCTTCAGCAGCTTTTCCGCTGCCTCCAGCCATTCAACGTCGCTTGTCGCTTCAAATTCCGCCAACAGCCATTCCTCCGGCTGTTTAACATCCTTATCCATCAATACCTCCGTAATCTTTTATTATTTTTCACCTGCCTTCTTTGTCCTACTCACTTAATCGTCAAGTATTTCCGATTTTTAAAGGAAAATTGTCATATTTAGTTTTTTACGATTAAAAGTTGAAAAAAAGAAGCACATCAACAGCGGGTAATGCAGATAAGAATTATTAGGCAACTAACTTGTTCACCGAGAGTGGACTAATCTGCTTATAGTTATACTTCGTAGCTGATATCAAATTATTAGAAATCGTAGAAAAAATTGAATTTCACCATTTGAGACAGAACTTATTTTTCAAATACTGTATCTTTTAATAAACTAAAATAAATATTCTAACTGCGGAATTCTCATTTTGTTCCACAGTTATAACATCAATGGTAGTATTAGGATAATGTAATATTATAACATACTGATAGATTTAAGTATATTATTAAACGATGAATTTACATCATCAAGCCGTTTACTAATATCTCTTAGTATTAATTCTGCATCAGATTCAGGTGAATATCCACTGATTGATTTTGTCTTTTCATCCAATACTTTTTGTGCTTGAGGAATGGTGCCTTCAACAGTTGAAATTAAAACCCCTAACCACATTTGAAAATTATCAGTAGCCTCTTTAAACTTTTCTGAAGTTGTCATATTTATTCCTTTTATCAAATTTCTTTAATTTTAGCATTAACAAAATATGGTTGTTTATGTTTAATTTGTCAAGTCTCATTTTTTGGTACTGGGGTACCCCCGTTTTTTTTATCCATATTTGATTACCATCTGCAGACGATTATGATGCCGCCCTCCGTGTTTATAAATCCACTTTCTTTCAACCACATCGAATAGCTCTTTAATTACCTCTGATATCCGATAATATATAAAGAAGAAGCCTTCTCTTTTCTGATATGCTCTATCGCTAAACATTTGCTGGAAAATTATCTTAATCTCTTCTATCAGAGAATCTAAGCTGTAGAGAAAACATATTGCTGCCCAGAGTACTTTATTCATAGTTACTAATCTTTCATAACTCTTGAGACATAAATCTTCCCACCTTCCCATTTGCTCTTCCGTCAATCAGTTAATCAGTCTTTCCCTCGATTTTCCCGTCACTGATTACCGATTACTGATCACCATACTTCACATTTTCTCATCTTCACCCCCTCTCCCTGTCCC
>CAZAHZ010000209.1:0-6272 GCA_964485055.1 uncultured Candidatus Cloacimonadota bacterium | reverse complement strand
TGGGTCTGCCCGTACGGTAGAGGAGATATTTTTAAAATTTCGGGGGGATGCCAGAATCTATAGTAAATCCTGGACAGTTTTGTAATTAATTTTGGAGAGATGTTAGTCAAAGGTTTTCGCTTGACAAGGACTATCTGGGGAAATAATCTTATCCAAAAAATATTAAATGGAGAAGATATGAAGGGAAACCGGATCAGACAGCATCCAATTCTTGCCATACCGGAGCGACCGCAGATAGCTTTTTACTGGAACAAGCAGCCATTGACAGCGTTGAAGGGAGAGATGATAGCAACTGCGCTTTTTGCCAACGGGATCAAGGTGTTTGGTCATCATCACAAGGACGGTTCGGCATTGGGGATATTCTGTGCTAATGGTCAATGTGCCAAATGCACGGTGATTGCTAATGGCAAGCCTGTGAAATCGTGCATGACGCCGCTGAAAGAGAACATGATCGTGGAGAGCCTGGAAGGCTTACCGGAACTGCCGGAGATAAAGGAAGAGCCTGTTTTGCATGATATAGAAGAGATTGACACGGATGTGCTGATCATAGGTGGAGGACCGGCAGGACTATCCGCAGCACTGCAACTGGCAAAGTATAAGATAAGGGCAATTCTGGTGGATGACAAGCATGAATTGGGCGGGAAACTGGTGTTGCAGACGCATAAATTCTTTGGATCGGTGGAGGATTCTTATGCGGGGACGCGTGGTAATGATATTGGTAAATTGCTGGCAGAACAGGTCAGTAATAGTGAAGGGATAGAAACCTGGACGGACAGTACGGCAATCTTTGTTTTTTATGATAAAAAAGTTGGAATATTGAAGGATGGTGAGTATAAAATCGTCAAACCGAAATTAGTATTGAATACAGCAGGAGCGCGGGAGAAATTTTTGAGATTTTCCGGCAATACACTGGGTGGTATTTACGGAGCGGGAGCATTTCAAACCTTAGTCAATCGAGACTTGGTTCGACCAACGCAGAAGCTTTTTATAATCGGGGGTGGAAATGTGGGCTTGATAGCTGGGTATCATGCGTTGCAGGCTGGCATAGAGGTTGTAGGGCTGGTGGAGGCAATGCCGGAATGCGGAGGATACAAGGTTCATGCCGATAAACTGATACGGCTGGGAGTGCCGATCTACAAATCGCATACAATAATTTCCGCTAACGGTGAAGAAGTGGTGGAATCCGTAACAATTGCAGAGATCAATAATAAATTTGAAGTTTTAGCAGGCACTGAGAAATCATTTAGCTGTGATACGATATTGATTGCTGTGGGACTGGAGCCGGTAAGCGAATTTACGCAATCAGCAGAGAGAGCCGGGATCCCGATATTTTCGGCAGGAGATGCTGCCGAGATAGCCGAGGCATCATCAGCAATGTTCAACGGCAAGATAGCGGGTGTGGAAGTAGCAAGATTTCTGGGAGCTGAGGCGCCGGAAATTCCGCAATCATGGTTTGACAAAGCAGAAATACTCAAATCACATCCGGGCAGGATAGTATCACCGGAATATTTAAGCGAAGTAAAACCGGGAAACCAGGCAGGGAAAGGAGTGATGCCGGTTATTCACTGCTGTCAGGAAATCCCCTGCAATCCCTGCAGCACAATCTGTCCGACCAATTCCATTCATTTGCATAATGACCCTATAATGGGAATTCCCTATTTTGACGGCAACTGCATGGGCTGTGGAGAATGCGTGCGGATATGTCCGGGACTGGCAATCACGCTGGTGGATTACCGCAAGGATCAAGAACAGCCAATAGTTACTTTGCCTTATGAAGTAGGCAATCACGAGGTGAATGCGGGTGATAAAGTGCCGGCAGTGGATATCAGCGGAAATGATCTGGGCATGATGGAAGTGGTATCAGTACTGAAAAATCATAAAAGCAAGACGCAACTGATCAAGATCAGAGTACCGCAAGACATTGCCAGGCGTGTAGCTGGGATCCGCATCCAGGATAAAAGCGTGTCTGCACCGCTGGAAAAAGCGATCATGCCGACAGGACTCAGGGATGATGCCATGGTTTGCCTTTGTGAGCGAGTAACTGCGGGTGAGATCAGAGGTTTAGTCCGGCAGGGCATCACTGATCTAAACCAGATCAAGGCAATCACAAGAGCAGGGATGGGACCTTGCGGAGCCAAGACCTGTGATAACCTGGTTCGCCAGTTGCTGCGAGAAGAAGGCGTGCCACCGGAAAGGGTTACTGCCAATACGAGGCGACCGGCTTACGTGGAAGTGCCAATGGGTATTTTTGCAGGAGTTGGCGGAGGTGAAGATGAGTAAGACAACATTTGACGTTATCGTAATCGGGGCAGGTTCAGTGGGATTACCGGCAGCGAAATCATTAGCAGACAGCAAACTGCAGGTGCTGGTGCTTGATGATCAGGCATCACCGGGGCAGAAAAATGCCAAAAAGGCAATAGGCGGGATCCGGGCAACGCATTCGGATTATGGCAAGATCAAGGTATGCCAGCGTTCGATAGAGATATTTTCACAGATGCAGGAAAAATACGGCTATGATATAGGCTGGATGAGCAATGGCTACAGTTTTCCGGCTTATTATGAGAAAGACGAGAAAATGCTGAAAGACCTGATGAAGGTACAACATTCCTTTGGTCTGAATATCAAATGGATCAGTCCCCAGGAATATGATGAACTTGTGCCGGGGATCAATATGAACGGATTGCGGGGATCAACGTATTCACCGGAAGATGGTTCGGCTTCTCCGCTACTGACAGCAAATGCCTATTACTTTATCTGCCGGGATCTGGGAGTAGATTTTCATTTTGGTGAGAAAGTGACGGGAATAGACCTTTCAGAGGGAAGTATAACCACAAATAAAAGAAATTATAAGGCAAAATATATCATCAATGCAGCCGGCAATCAGGCGGCAGAGATCGGGAAAATGGCAGGCGTGGAACTGCCTGTGAAACCGGATTGTCATGAGGCAGCCATCACGGAGCCGGTGAAACGGTTCTTTGGACCAATGGTGGTGGATATGCGTCCGGCAGAAGGCTCCAAGAACTATTATTTTTATCAGAATAATGAGGGGCAGGTGGTATTCTGCATCACTCCTGATCCACTGATACTGGGAACCTGTAGTGAAAATACTTCAATATATTTCCCGCAGGTTGCCAGGAGAATGGTGAATTTATATCCGCGACTGGCAAACCTGAAAATACGGCGAAGCTGGCGGGGACAATATCCGATGACACCGGACGGATTCCCCATAGTTGGTTTCCCGGAGGGTTTGGATAATTACTTTAACCTGGTGGGAATGTGTGGTCAGGGCTTTATGTTGGGACCGGGTCTGGGCGAATTAACAGCACGCTGTTTGACCGGCAACAAGCATGCAGATGATGATCAGATATTAGCCAGTTTCGATTTAAAGAGGGACTTCACGGGAACAGAGGCATTCAAATAAGTAGAATTTTCTGTAAAACAAGGTTTTAAAAGGCGGTTATGAAGGTATTCATAGAAGAAATAAGAGAATATGAGCTGTCGGCAATCAGCAGTTTTATGGAAAAAGTGTTTGCGGAACTGCATATAGAAGAGAAACTTAAAAACTGCCAGACAATACTACTGAAGCCCAATCTGCTGGGACCTTATCAGCCTGACCGGGCAATTACCACTCATCCTGCAGTGGTGGAAGCAGTGATCATTATCCTGCAGAAACTGGGAAAAGAAGTCTGGCTGGGGGACAGTCCAGGAGGATCGTTACCGGTAGAACATACATGGCAGACAACCGGCATGAAAGCCCTCTGCGAGCAATATCACGTTAAAATGATCAATTTTAATACAGGTGGAATTGAAACCAGGCAAGTTGAGAAACGGGAATATAACATGGCAGGAGCGTTCTTTGACGCAGATGCTGTGATAGATATTGCCAAATACAAGACACATTCGCTGATGTATTACACGGGCTGTATCAAAAACCTCTATGGTCTGATCCCGGGTCTGAAAAAATCTGATTATCACAGCAAATATCCCACGCAACCGGAATTCAGCCAGGTGATCTGCGATATCTACAGACTCAGCAGACAGCAGGTATATCTTAATATTCTGGATGGTATTACCGGAATGGAAGGAGAAGGACCCTCGGCAGGAGAGATCCGTCCATTCGGGGTACTGATGGCAAGTGAAAGCGGAGCAACTCTGGACTGGCAGGCAGCGCGGATGATGGGCTTCCGGGCTGAGCAAATGCAATATATCAGTCAAAGTCTGATGGATGAAGGCATCAGTTCTGATCAGATCGAGGTCACAGAGAGATGGCAGAATTTTGTTTTTCCCAATGTAAAAATAAAAAAGCTCAGCCGGTTAATAAAAGTTATCCAGCACTCTCCTAAATTTCTGCAGGACATTTTCCGGGGAGCTTTCAATTATTATCCAGCTTTTACAGAAAACTGCCGGTTATGCGGAGTTTGCCGGGATAGTTGTCCTGTGCAGGCAATCAGCATCAAACCAGGATCATTAACGCCAGAAATAAATCATTCTATCTGCATTAAATGTATGTGCTGTCAAGAATTGTGTCCCTGGGGGGCAGTTTATCTTCATAAAAGTTTTCTTGCCAGAATTTTGATAAAATAGTTTTCTGGAATCAGGAGGTGTCAAGATGTTACAAATAAGGTGGTATGGGCATAGTCTCTGGAGAATAAAATCCGGATCAATTATAATTGTAACCGATCCATATTCTGATATTGGCTACAATCTTGATATTCCGTTATCAGCAGATATCGTGCTATCTTCACATGATCATTTTGACCATAATAACATCAGTCTGGCAGGAAATGAAGCAGTGGTGATCAAAGATGCGGGAGAATATCAATGTTACGGAGTGAAGTTTGAGATGTTCCCGGTTTGGCATGATAAGGAAAAAGGAGCCAAAAGGGGAGCAAACCTGTTAATGAAGTTTACAATGGATGGAAAGAGCTTTCTTCACTGTGGAGACCTGGGGCATATTCCTGAAGCAGAGACGATACAAAAGATCGGAAAAATCAATGTTTTGATGGTTCCAGTGGGAGGCGTGTACACAATAGATGCTGAAGAAGCCCGGGAACTTGTGGAAATTATCAAGCCAAGAGTAATTCTACCAATGCATTACAAGACTCCTGTCTTGAATTTTCAACTGGACCCGGTAGATAAATTCCTTTCATTTTACAATAATGTCATTAAATTTGAGCAATCAGAAATTGAATTAATAAGTGAGTATTTTGATACAGAACAACCTGTGATAATGGTGATGAATTATGAATAATCAAGTAAAATTGGCAAAACTAAAAAAGATATTTGGTTATCTACTTTTTGTATTAAGCTTTGTAATGCTTTATATAATACTCATTGGTGGACAATTCAGTTTTAATAACCGGTCTCAGAGTACAAATAACCGTATCTGGACTGTGAATCGCAATGACAAGCAGAGCGACATAAATACAGAATTTTCAGAAACCAATGAACTTTTAATTCATGACGAGAAAACCCAGAAGAAAACCAGTGCAGAAATCGGATATATGGAGCCTAACGAAAATAGGGTCAAAAAAATATTTAAAAGTGTAAGGGAGTAATAAGCAATAAAATTCAGATATGATTATTTTACAGGAATTTATCGAATTAAAAAGCATAGCTGATGCTGGTATCGTTTAACTTTATTAACGCAGTATTCATTAATTAGAACAATTTACAAATAGATATTGTTTTATTCAAATTTAAGAATTTTGTATTTCTAAGCACGATGTTGATTGCCTAGTTTTTAACTGCTAAAATGGGACAGGATATTACCCGAAATGATAGAATGCTTGACGCTTCTGCTATAATTTGAGTAATATTGACTGAGCATTTTATTGAAAGTGGAGTATATATGTTAAAGCAAAAGAATGAACTAAATTTTCGGAATAATGATGAATATCTGAAAAGAGAAGCAGTACGGGTGATAGCAGAAAGACGTACTTCTGGGATGGAAGGACTGGTTGGTGGACTGGCAGCAATAATAATTAACACAGAAAGGGACAAACACAAAGCTGCAGTTCAGGAGATACTGAACTATACAGGATATTACTATATCAGGACTTTAGAAGATGATAAACAAATAATGAGCATCATTGAACTGGCTGGCTCAGCCGATATTCTGCTTTGCTCACGGAAAAGACCTGATAACCCCTTCCGCAGGTTCAACCTTAACCCGAAATCCCAGTATCTGCCGGATACAAGGCTGGAAACCTTTGTCTTTAACCTGACTTTCGCACTTTGCCTTAAAAAATAAAAATACGTCTATTCACGTA
>CAZAHZ010000208.1:0-6297 GCA_964485055.1 uncultured Candidatus Cloacimonadota bacterium | reverse complement strand
CCCCTTTTTAATATTATTGTCAAGTTTTACGGAGACATTCGGATAGTCATTAAAATTATTGTAAGGATGAGATAAGAGAGCGATAAGAATCTTATGGGGGCTTATAAGACTTATGGGGCTTATAAGACTTATAGGGGGAGAGGGTAGGTGGAGTTAATTTTTCTTTTAAATTTATGATTTTCGTTGACAGGTGGGAGGGGTAGAAGGAAGAAAGCTAATTCAAAGAGTTTGATCCTTTTAAAATAAAGGATTGAGCTGTAAGGGGCATTATTTCAGGGAGTTATGTCAACGGTATTGTGGTTGATGCAATATCTGAAGAGTGGTTGACAAACTTCTAATTGAAGAATTATTATAAAAAAAGATAGATAAGGAGAAGATTATGGAAAAGAAACGCATATATTTGTTTGGTGGAGGTGCGGCAGAAGGCAAAGCGGAGATGAAGAATCTGCTGGGAGGAAAAGGGGCAAACCTGGCTGAGATGAATCTGATCGGAGTGCCAGTTCCGGCAGGATTGACAATCACAACAGAAGTTTGCGCCGAATACAAGGAATTAGGGGCAGAGAAGGTGCAGGAGCTATTATGGAGCGAAATGGGGCAGGGTATCAAACATATCGAAAAGGTGATGGCAAAGAAATTTGGTAATGTGGAAAATCCATTGCTGCTTTCGGTACGTTCGGGGGCGAGGGTATCAATGCCGGGAATGATGGATACGGTATTGAACCTGGGCTTGAACGATGAAGTGGTGGCAGGACTGGCGCGAAAAAGCGGAAATGAGCGATTTGCGTGGGACAGTTACCGTCGTTTTGTGCAAATGTATGGTGATGTGGTGATGGGTTTAAAGCCAGATAATAAAGATGACATAGATCCATTTGAACTGATCATAGAAGATATGAAAAAAGCTAAGCATGTAGAACTGGACACGGATTTGAGTGTTTCGGATTTGAAAGAACTGGTAAATAAATTCAAAATAGCAATAAAGACTAAAACAGGTAAGGAATTTCCGACAGAACCCTGGGAACAACTCTGGGGTGCAATCACTGCAGTTTTTGACAGTTGGAACAATGCAAGAGCCAAATATTTCAGAGAAATGCACGGATATTCACATGACTGGGGAACAGCAGTGAACGTTCAGGCAATGGTATATGGTAATATGGGAGCAAATTCAGCGACAGGGGTGGCATTCACGCGGGATGCAGGCACAGGGGAAGATCTTTTTAATGGAGAATATCTTATCAATGCCCAGGGAGAAGACGTGGTTGCAGGGGTTAGAACACCACAGCAGATAACTAAAACAGGGAGTCGGCGCTGGGCAGAACTGGCAGGAATATCAGAAAAAGAGAGATCGCACAAATTTAAATCACTGGAAGAGGCAATGCCCAAACTATATACGGAATTAGTAGAAATAGAGACAAAACTTGAGAACCATTATAAAGACATGCAGGATATGGAATTTACGATTGAGGATGGAAGGCTGTGGCTGCTTCAGACACGAACAGGTAAACGGACAGGAGGTGCAATGGTGCGAATTGCCATGGAGATGCTGGCAGGCAAAATGATTGATGAGAAGACGGCAATCCTGCGGGTGGAGCCTAATAAGCTTGATGAGCTGCTGCATCCTGTATTTGATTTGAAGTCATTGAAGAAAGCAGAATCAATTGCAAAGGGTTTGCCCGCTTCACCAGGAGCAGCAACTGGTCAGATAGTATTTATGGCAGAAGATGCAGTGAAATGGCATCAGGATAAGAAAAAAGTGATACTTGTCAGGATCGAGACATCTCCTGAAGATCTGGAAGGCATGCATAAAGCAGAAGGGATATTGACAGCGAGGGGAGGCATGACTTCTCATGCAGCAGTGGTAGCAAGAGGCGAAGGTAAGTGTTGCGTTTCGGGAGCCGGGAATATCAAGATTGATTATAAGACAAAGACCATGAACTGTGATGGAGTGGTTTTTAAAGAAGGAGACTTGATCTCCTTGAATGGCAGTACGGGAGAAGTATATAAGGGAAAGATAGATACACAGACACCTGAATTAAGTGGTAATTTTGGTAAGTTAATGGAACTCTGCAATAAATATACGCGGATGTATGTGCGTACCAATGCAGATACACCCAAGGACAGCATAATAGCACGAAAATATGGAGCCAAGGGAATTGGACTCTGCCGGACAGAGCATATGTTTTTTGAAGGAGAACGCATCAAGGCAATGCGAGAGATGATCCTGGCAGGAAATGAGGAAGGACGCAGGAAAGCCCTGGCAAAGCTTCTTCCATATCAGCGGGGAGATTTTGAAGGGATCTTCACTGCCATGGATGGATTTGGAGTAACTGTGCGATTGCTTGATCCGCCGCTGCATGAATTTGTACCGCACGAGATCAAGAATCAGCAGGAAATGGCAGATGAGATGGTGATCAGTTTGAAAGAAATCCAGGAAAAAGTGCATGCTTTGTCAGAAGTCAATCCCATGCTGGGTCATCGTGGCTGCCGGTTAGGGATCACGTATCCTGAGATCACAGAGATGCAGGCGAGGGCAATCATCGAAGCAGCAATAAACGTAAAACTAAAAGGCGTGGATGTGCATCCTGAGATCATGATACCGCTGATTGGTACTGTGGAAGAATTTGAGCATCAGAAGAAGATAATAATTGAAACTGCGAACAAAGTGTTTGCTGAAAAGGGCAGTAAAGTAGATTATCTGGTGGGTACGATGATAGAGATACCGCGGGCAGCCTTGACCGCAGCAAAGATAGCAGCTAAGGCTGATTTTTTTAGCTTTGGAACTAATGATCTGACCCAGATGACCTTTGGCTACAGCCGGGATGATGCAGTGAAATTCCTGAAAATTTACCAGGAAAAAGGCATCCTGAAAGAAGATCCGTTTGCCGTGCTGGATCAGGAAGGCGTAGGGCAATTAGTGGAAATGGCAACGCGTCTGGGCAGAAAAGGCAATCCGAATTTGAAAGTAGGCATCTGTGGAGAACACGGAGGCGAACCCAGCAGCGTAAAATTCTGTCACAGGATTGGGATGGACTACGTGAGCTGTTCACCGTTCCGGGTTCCTATTGCACGTTTGGCAGCAGCTCAGGCAGTTCTCGAGGAAAAGAACTAATCAGGAAATATACTCTTGTGATAATAAAAGAAGTGGAAAAGCTCTCTGAATTCAGGGAGCTTTTTATTATATGAAAGCTTTTATATTAGCAGCAGGTAAGGGAAAGCGGTTGCAGCCGTTGACCATGAAACTGCCCAAAGCGCTGATCCCGGTAAACGGAATACCGTTGCTTTGCTACACACTGGCAAGATTGAGAGAGGCAGGTATCAATGAGATTATCATTAATGTCTGTCATCTGGGTGAGAAGCTGGAAGGATTTCTAAGGCATCATGCAAACTTCGATTTTGACATTTACATCTCGAACGAAGAAGAGTTATTAGGGACAGGCGGTGGGATCAAGAAATGCGAAGCGTTACTCAGGGAGCCATTTTTACTTTTAAACGCAGATATAATTTGTAATTTAAAGCTTAATCTGCTGATCAAAGAGTGGCAGGCAGATGAGGAAAAATCACTGCTGACTTTATCTGTTAAGGGCGATCCCAGTGTAGCAGTAGTGGGGGAGAAGGTGGTGGATTTCAGTAATTTAACGGGCAGTGGAAAAAGTGATAATTATGCCTATTTTGGACAATCTGTGCTGACGCCTGAGATATTTGATTATCTGCCTGAGGGGGTTTCTTCGATTGTAACATCAGGATTTATCCCATTATCAAGATCAGGTAATCTGCATTATTATGAGCATCAGGGGTGGTGGTTTGACCTGGGTACGGCTGACAGAATAAAACAGGCAGAAAATTTTTTAAAGACAAAAAAGAACATATATAAATTATTTACCTTCATGGGGCTGGAGCCGAAAAAGTCTTATATGGACTGGTTATATCAAGAGATGACGGAGGTTTGATGTTTTATCATTTGTTTGATCCACTCTCTCATACTGAGTTTCTGGGCTTAAACCTGTTTAATGTATTCAGGTATATAACCTTTCGATCAGTGATGGCATTCATAACCGGTCTGATCTATACCTTAACGGTGGGACCGCTGATCATCAATAAGATCAGGGAAAAGCAGGCTCTGGAGATAATAAATGATTGTCTGCTTGATCTGGGGCATGGAGAAAAAGCGAACACGCCATCCATGGGTGGGATCATATTTTTGAGCGGAGTGCTGATATCGTCATTGCTCTGGAATAACTTGACCAATCATTATATTCTATTGATGTACATGGTGACGATTTGGCTGGGAGGTTTAGGTTTTTTTGACGATTATCTGAAAAATATCCGAAAAGAGAAAACAGGTTTGATCATCCGATATAAGCTGCTTGGGCAAGTGATACTGGGCTTATTTGTAGGAATGGTTTTGATCAACAGCCCTTTTGATCATGGCTCAATAACCACGATCTGCATACCCTTTTTTAAAAACGTGAGCCTTAACCTTTTTTGGTTGTTTATTCCTTTTACATTGCTGATGATAGTGGGAACCAGCAATGGAACTAATTTGACAGATGGACTGGACGGATTGGCGACGGGCATTGTTTCCATAGCATTGCTTGGTTTGGGAATTATGTCCTATATCAAGGGAAACTTTATAAATGCAGAATATCTTAACCTGGAATTTATCCCGAAGGCAGGGGAATTGACGGTATATATAGCAGCTCTGGTGGGTTCACTGCTGGGATTTTTGTGGTTTAACTGCAAGCCGGCACAGATATTCATGGGTGATACGGGTTCTCTGTCTTTAGGTGGTCAATTAGCAGTGATCTCTATCATTCTTCGGGAAGAAATATTTTTTCTGATAATTGGCGGAATATTTGTCATAGAATCTCTTTCGAGCCTTATTCAGATCAGATATTTTCGATATACAAAAAAGAAATACGGTCAGGGTCGCTGGTTTTTTAAGATGGCACCCCTGCATCATCATTACCAGAAAAAAGGATATTCAGAAGACAAGATCGTTGTCCGATTCTGGATCATTGCCCTGATGCTATTGGCAATAGGATTATCTACAATTAAGTTGCGCTAAAACTAACTTACTCCTGAATCATTTTCCAGAGACGGTAATGTTCTATCAGACTTTGAGCATCGGACATATCTTCCTTAATTGAAGTTTTAAAATAGAAATCATTTGTTCCAGGCTCCCAGAGAGAAATGGGAATATTTTGATTATCAGCATAAAATTCACCATCAGTTTCTATTAATACTTCACTATCATCATTCAAATAATAAATGACTGGAGCAATATCGCTATCTTTGAACTTGTAGAAGCCAATATCCCTGTAATTGTCAAAAGTGAATTCGACTTTACCACACAGCATACCATCTTCTTCAAAAAGTTCCTTACTACTGACTTGATAGAACGGATTATCAACTTCAAAATTTTCACCCTCAATATAATTATTAATGAGTTCATCAAAATCCGAAGTAACGGTTTCAGTTTCCTCGTCTTCTTCTGAAACCAGATTGATAAATTTAACAGTACCCGAACCTGAACCATCAGCATTGATATGGAAACGGTATTCCTTAAACTCCGTGGTCAAACATCCAGTCATAAACAGACTTGCCAGAAAGATAATTGAAAATCTGGAAATGATTTTTTTCATGATACATCCTCATTAAAAAATTAAATAACAAAAACAACATCTACTGTCAGGAAAATTTTCCAGGAGGCATATTATCCAGTGAAGAAAGCCTTACAAAGTAAAACAGGATCAAGACGGTTTGCTGAGCCTTGTCCTTCAAAGAAACCATAATCGCGTATCATCTGAGTATTGAGTGGAGACCAGCGCAGCGTGATATTGCGAACCGGGTCAAAATAATGGACAAAACCTTTGGGTGCAGGTTTTTGACCAATGAAAGGGCTAAGCATTTTTCCACGGACAGAGAGATATTCTACAGAAGTGCCGTCATCCAGCACTAACAAGTCGTCATCACTTTCAAAAGCGAGGTCAGTTAGTTCCTGGAGTTTATCAGCGATTTGTTCTTTTAAGATTCCTAACCGGTTCAGGATCAAAGCATCATCATTAATAATTTCATGGTAATGCCTGGTATCATCTCCAAGAAATCCATCCAGTGAGATTACACCAGGCTGCATTCTTTTCTGGATTGTAATTTCGTCAGGTGTCTGTTTCATAATATCATCCTTTTTTATCTGCTTTAACAACCATTGTAATGATGAATTCAACTCCGTTTTCACAATTTATGACTTTGATCGAACCATCATATTTGTTTTCTATGATCAAGCGACAAATATATAGTCCG
>CAZAHZ010000207.1:0-6342 GCA_964485055.1 uncultured Candidatus Cloacimonadota bacterium | reverse complement strand
AAATTGACAAATCTATTGAAAATGTGCACTAAAATTCATCATAATTTTTCTTATCCTTATTTTTCAATGAGTTAGATTGAACAGTCTCCAATAGTCAAAGAAGCAGTTCAGCATAAAATAATCTTTCACTAAAATATTTATTTATCAGAGAAGCAATGCAAAAGCTAATCAGGTAGCATGCAATATGGCTCTGTCAAAACGCGGGTAAAATATTTTGCAAAAATCTGATTGATTATTCAATAAAAGAAAGTAATCGTAACAAAATCCTTGACCACTGTAATACATTTTATCATAAAGTTAAAAAAAATATAGAAACTGGAGGTAAAATGCCTTATTCACGAGAGCAGATATTGGGCACAATAGGTAAATTACTGGGAAAGCATCCGCGTTTGATCAGTAATCCCACGCGCCGTTTCATGATCAAAAGTGCAGTAGAGAACCGGGAAGCGGTGGTTGCCGCCTGTGGTGCACTTACTACCTGGACTCCACCGGAGTCCACAGGGAGAAGCCCGAAGGATACTTATATTGTCAAGAGACCGGAGAGTGAAGGCACGATAGACTGGGACAGTCCTAATAATATTCCGATGCTGGCAGAGACATTTGATATGATATTGGATGACGCTTTAATCGTTTTATATCAGCATAAGAATCTATATTTGACAGAGCGGGTGATAGGAGCTGATGACAGCTTTGCTTTACCGACGCTGACATTGACCGATCAGGCGTTGATAGCATTATTTACGGATAATATGTTTCGGTCAGTTCCTGAGAATCTCAGTACCTGTCTGGAGGGTTTCACCATGATAGCTCTACCCTATGAGAAGCTGGATGCGGATCGTTATGAAGGGCGCCTTCGCAAATGTCCAAATGGCAAGACCTCTAATCTGGCAGTAGCCATGGATTTTGATCGCCGGATCGGTATCGTATATGGTTCGGCTTATTGTGGCAGCGTGAAAAAGCTGATGTTCACAGTGATGAATTATTATTTGCCCGGAGAGGGGATATTACCGTTACATTGTTCAGCGAATGAAGGCAAAGAAGAGGATTGTGCACTACTATTAGGCTTGAGTGGCACCGGCAAAACAACTCTGTCGGCTGATCCCAAGCGAGCCCTGCTGGGAGATGATGAACATGGCTGGAGTAATTATGGTGTAGCGAATTTTGAGAATGGTTGTTATGCCAAATTGATCAATCTAAGGAAAGATAAGGAACCCGAAATATATCACGCAATGTTTCATGAAGATCATTATCTGGAACATGGTTCGATAGTGGAAAACACGATGATGTATCCCGATGGCACCTTTGATCTGGATGATGAGCGGTTGACTCCAAATTCACGGGGATCATATCCTCTGCGTTACTTGAGCAATATCAAGGAGTCATCCTGCAGTGGACATCCTCGGACAATCCTTTTTTTGACAGCAGATGCCAATGGAGTATTGCCACCGGTATCAAGGTTGACTTCTCAACAGGCAATGCTGTGGTTCTTGATGGGATATACCTCGAAGCTGGCAGGGACGGAAACGGGAATCGTTGATCCGGTATCCACCTTTTCCAGGTTTTTTGGAGCACCATTCATGCCTCGCAATCCGGATGTATATGCAAGAATGCTGGGCGACAAAATGGAGCAGTATGACACCAGCGTTTACCTGGTGAATACGGGTTGGAGCGGAGGAGCCTATGGAACAGGTTCGAGAATGGACATCAATCTGACACGGGCAATTGTGGACGCCTGTCTGAATGGTTCCTTAAGCAAAGTTGAATATGAAGAGAATAATCTATTTCATATACTGATACCTAAGAGTTGTCCGGGAGTTCCGGTGGAGGTTTTAAATCCACGAAATACCTGGGCAGACAAATCACAATATGATGAGAGGGCAAAGAAACTTGCCAGTGACTTTGCCAATCACTTTGACAAAGCTTATGGAAACAAGGATATTGACTTGGCAGTAACAGCCCAGTGTCCAGGAAAATAAGCCTGGATAAGCTGGAAAAATAATCAATGGCTACTGACCGAAACAGCCATTTTTTTATGGATAGCGAAAATAGGAATTGACGGAGTTTGGCATTAAAATGTGAATGGTTATGAAGAGATAAAAGAGAAGAAATGGAACGAGAAAAACTTTTGATCCATGTATGCTGTGCACCCTGCCTGATTGCACCCATTAGGCATTTAAAGGCAGAGGGAGGATTTGACATTTGGGGTTTCTGGTATAATCCCAATATCCATCCGAGGCAGGAAAACGTACGGAGGCTGGAGACATTGCAGGTTTTTGCGGCAAAATATGATCTGAAACTGATCATAAAAGATGAATATCAACTGGAAGAATTTCTACGCCAGGTTGTATTTCGGGAAAGTGACCGTTGCCGGATGTGCTATTATATGCGTTTACGTTATGCAGCAATAGTAGCTGCCAAGGGCGGATTCGAATATTTCACCACGACACTGCTCTACAGCAAATATCAGAAGCATGAGTTGATCCGTGAGATTGGAGAGGCTTGTGGTAAAGAGCAGGGAGTAAAATTTTTATATCGTGACTTTCGGGAATACTGGAAAGAGGGAATAGAATTATCGAAGCAGGAAGGAATGTATCGCCAGCAGTATTGCGGCTGTATTTACAGCGAAAAGGAACGGTATTTACCAGTTGAGAAACGAAAGGAGTCAAGATGAAAACAGTGAAGGATTTTCTGCATATGAAAAAACAGCAGGAGCCAATCGTGATGATAACGGCTTATGATTATCCGTCGGGTAGATATGCAGAAGCTTCCGACATTGATCTAATCTTGACGGGGGACAGTCTGGGGATGGTGATCTTGGGTTATTCGGACACTCTTCAGGTGACCATAGAGGATATGATACACCATACACGGGCAGCAAGACGAGGCGCACCGGCAACATTTATCATTGCTGATTTGCCGCACATGAGCTATCATGTCAGTCTGGAAAAAACAAAGTATAATGCCGGCAGGATATTCCGGGATGGGATGGCAAACGCAGTGAAACTTGAAGGAGGAAAACCCAGTCGGCTGGCAGCAATACGAGCAATAGTAGATTGTGAGATCCCAGTTTGTGCCCATCTGGGACTTACTCCGCAATCAATCAATACCCTGGGAGGTTATCTGGTTCAAGGCAAGCAGGAAAAAGACTACCAGTCAATTTTGCAGCAGGCAGTGGAAATAGAAGACGCCGGAGCCTTTATGCTGGTACTGGAAGGGATTCCGGAGAAACTTGGTAAAGAGATCACAGAAAAGCTGCATATACCGACTATCGGAATTGGTGCAGGGCGTTATACGGACGGTCAGGTGCTGGTATATCATGATCTGCTGGGAATGAGTGATTTCAAGCCGAAATTTGTAAAGCAGTATGCAGGATTGAAGGACGAGATCATCAGCCATATACAGGAATGGAGAACCGAAGTGAAAACAAGAAAATTTCCGGGAAAGGAAAATGTATATTTACCACTGGATATATGATAATTTATGCACAGCAAATAAAAAAATAAAAGTGAGGAAAAATTAACATGTGGCAAAATGAAGAAATGAGTATTGAAGAGAAGCTGAAGGCAGCTCAGAATCTCAAACAGCAAATGGAAATTAATTTTATATCCCTGGGGCAGTTACTTTCTGAGATGAAGCGTTATAAGATTTATATTTCTCGAGGTTATAAGACCTTTAATGAATTTGTGGAAAATGAATTTAACCTTAGCTCCACTTTTGCCAGCAAACTGATCAGCACTTTTGATCTTTATATTGATAATCTTGATAAAGATGAAAAGACGGTTCAGGATATAGGTTTGGATAAGCTAAATATGATCAAACCATTTGTTAAGCAGGCAAAATTCATCGAAGCAGAAGCCTGGATCAACAAGGCTCAAGAGATGCCAACCGCCCAGTTACGAGAAGAGATCAAAGAAATCCGAGAACAAAAAGCTCAGATCAAAAAGACTACGAAAGATATTTTAGTTGATCAATTCCTGGAAAATATGGTAACATTTTTTAATTGCAGCCGTAAAGAGTTGAATTTTAAATTAGCATTATATTTTCAGGATATGAATTTGGACGAAGTACGGGATGGTATCAGAGATCGTCAGCGCAAGTTTGAAGATGATCAGCTTAGAGCTCAGGAGAAAGCTCAGGAGGATGCCTAGAAATAGTTTGTGATCTTAACGTGTCGGATTCGGCAGTCTATACAATACAAAAGAATTGGAGAAAGAATTATGCAGCGAATAAATATTCTCTGGGTAGATGATGAAATAGAAATGCTGAAACCTTTTGTGATCTTTCTGGAAGAACGCGGTTATCAGGTAAAAGCAGTTTCCAATGGCTCAGATGCAGTATCAATGATTACAGACCAGGCTTTTGATCTGGTATTTCTGGATGAAATGATGCCAGGTATGAGCGGTTTGGCAACCTTAAAGGAAATCAAAAGAATAAATTCATCTCTGCCCGTTGTGATGGTGACCAAAAGCGAAGAAGAGGGGCTAATGGATGGCGCCATAGCCGGACAGATAGCTGACTACCTGATAAAGCCCATCAAACTCAACCAGATCATCATGGCGATCAAGAAAATCATTCAGGCAGATGATATCAAGCGTGATATGATAGGTCATGAATATGCCCAGTTTTCAGCTCAATTGAACCAGAAGATTTTTGCTCAGCCGGGATTTGAAGAGTGGAAAGAGATATATCGTGATCTTTGTCACTGGGATATGCGTCTGGATGGAATAAACGAAGCCAATATTACACAAACTCATTTTCTAGAGAAACTTAATTGTAATTCGGAATTCTCCGATTATGTTATCCGGAATTACAGTGAATGGTTAACCAGCAATGTACGTCCTTTTTTTTCTTTTGATGTGGTTTCGGAGAAACTGCTACCGGAATTAGGAAAGAATCATCCGGTATATCTGATAGTGCTTGATTGCATGCGTCTTGATCAATATTTTGCCTTAGAGCCGATGTTAAATGAACTTTTTGATATTAACCTTAATCTGTATTATTCCATATTACCGACTGCAACACCATATTCACGGAATTCCATATTTAGTGGATTATTACCTCTGGATATTGCCGAGAATTATCCTCAATACTGGAACGAGACAGACGATATGGATAACAGTCGCAACCGGAATGAGCATCAATTGATCGATTCACAATTAAGTGACCTGGGTTATAAGCTTGAGGAAAGCCGGTATATAAAGATATTCACAGCAGATGAAGCAGCTTTTGTGGAGCGTAAAATCAATAACTGGGCACAAGAAGATTTAATCGTTCTGGTCTATAATTTTCTTGATCTTGTAGTTCATCACCGCTCACGAAACCAGATATTGAAGGAAGCAATTCCTGACGAAAAAGCGTTACGTGACTTCACCAAACACTGGTTCATTCACTCCAATTTCTATGCCACGCTCAAAGAGATCGCTAAGCAGGGTGCAACTGTTATCATAACCACAGATCACGGTTCCATCAGAGTAAACCGGGCATCTCAGATCATAGGAGACAAGGACACGACCACAACAGTTCGCTATAAGCAGGGTAAAAACCTGAAAGTAAACAGCAAAAGTGCTCTTCTGATCAAAAATCCTAACGAATATGGTTTGCCTGTTCGCAGTATAGTAGATAATTATGCGATAACGCGGGATGATTATTATTTTGTTTACCCTAATTCTTTTCACCAGTATCAGAAGCAGTTCAACGGAACTTTTCAGCATGGTGGCATCTCAATGGAAGAAATGATCCTGCCACTGGCAGTTTGCAAATCTAAGAAGCAATAATATTTAGGAGAACAAAGAAAAGCAAGTTTAATAATGAAACAGGAACTGGTTCTGAAAACTGAAAAGGAAACCTGTGATCTGGCGGAAATAATAGCCAAACAGGTAAAAACCGGAGATGTTCTGGCACTATCCGGAGAATTGGGATCAGGTAAAACCTTTTTTACTCAATGCGTCTGCCGACATCTGGGTGTAACGGAATATGTATCCAGTCCCAGTTATGTTCTTCTCAATGAATATAAGGGGAAATTTCCGATTGCCCACTTTGATCTTTTTCGCTTAGAGTCGCTTGAAGAAGTATTGGAGATAGGTTTGGCAGATATAATTGAGCAAAGACTGACGATTATTGAGTGGTACGAAATAGCAGGAGAAATCCTGCCTGAACAGACAATATATTTTAACTTTGAAATTTCAGATCTGGGACGTGTTGTCAGCATCAGAACCTGTCGGGAATTAATGCTCAGAATATAATTTACTCAAGTTTCGCAGGAGCATAATTTACTCTGAAAATAAAGGTTGAGCCCACTCTAAAAAGTCTATTAACAACGAAAAACGCGAAAAGCACGAACAA
>CAZAHZ010000206.1:0-6342 GCA_964485055.1 uncultured Candidatus Cloacimonadota bacterium | reverse complement strand
CTGAGGGGGAAAATGTGGAATTATTTACCTATCTGGTTGTTGCCCTCGCCCCTCGAAGACCATGCCGTAGCCTTGGCGAAGGATGGACTTACGGTGTACCGTCAGCGGTGCAAGTCCAACTTATCTGGTCAGTTATTAATTCAAGATAATACAAAATCTTTAAGAAAAACAGGGGGATGCCAGCTTTTAAATTACTCAACGCTACTCCTTTCATTCCCCCGAATTCTTCGTTGAATTGATCTACCAATTCCTTGCCTATCAGTAAATTACTTCTGAATTTCCTGTTCCCAAAATCTTCTCTGCCCCTGCCGTAGAAGCTGCCTAATATCAATTCTCCCGCTACCAAAGCTCCGCAGATTCCATCCCCCGTTAGACAACCTCCTCCAGCCAGGAAATAAGACGCTTTCATTAATTCTTTGAGATCTATCTCCATCACTTCCATTATTGCTGAAATCACGCATTGAGAGCAGGTCCCATATTCCAGATAATATTCGTAAGCCAGTTCATAAACCCTTTCCGGTTTATTACCACCCATTGTTATCTCCCCATTTAATTTAATATTATCTGTGTTTATCCGTGTTTTCCGTGTTCCCTTAATTCCTGTTCCTGATTATTTCAATTGTGGAAACTGATCTGCTACGCGCTGCTGGAACCAATGCTGATAGCAAAGTGATCACCAGCGCCAGTAGTGGAATAATTATAAAATCCGAAATCCGCATATCTACCGGCAGTTCACGTATCGGAAAACCACTGATCGGTATCTTGATAAACTGCCATTCCACCTGTGATCTCAATAAGGCAAATGCCAGTAATATTCCAAATAATATCCCTGCAATCCCTATGAAAAAACTGGAATTAATAAATATCCGCCTGATCACATTCCTGCCCACGCCAAATGCCTGCAATATCCCAATATCGCGTTTCTTCTCCGTCACTAACCTGTTCAGATTTCCTGCCATATTAAAGCCTGCCAGAATGATGATCAGCAGAAGCACCAGGATCATCAGCACCTTTTCCATCTTGATGGCATTAAACAGGTTCGCTTCATAATCACTCCAGTCTTCGACGATATAATCACCCCTCAGCTCCTTATCCAGCAACCTGCGATAAAACCATGCTCTATCCGCATTCTCCGTCCGCACTTCTATCATTTCCACTGCCTTGTCATTCCCACTGAAATATTGACCTGCTCCCAGTGAATAATAGCAGTAATGCAGATCATAATCCGGTATGCCGGAACTGAATATTCCCACCACCCGAAATCGTCTGGTGCGAGGTAATAACCCAAAAGGAGTTGCTTCTGTACCAATCGGGGCAGATAATTGCACATAATCCCGCACCGTTACATTCAGGTTCACTGCCAGATCAAAACCCAGAATTATGCCATTCTCCTTCAAACTTATCTCGTCAGGATGTCCGATCATTATCTTTTCTTCCAGGTCTGTACTCGCAGAATAACTTTCATAGTCTATTCCGGCGCAGATGCTGCCATAAATTCCATCTTCACTCTGGATCAATAACTCATTATTGATTATCGGAGTTGCATGTTTTATATAATAAAGTCCTTCCACGCGTTTAACAAGTTCTTCATAATCATAGAGCGGTTCTCCGCCTGCCCGGCTGATCTTCACATCACTGCGAAAGGCGATTATCCGCTCCCGAATATCGGTATCAAAGCCATTCATCACCGAAATCACGGTTAATAATGAAAATACTCCCAAAACTATACCGATCAGACTTAATAGATTGGAAAAGCTCAACGGAAAACGGCTATGTCCCCTCAAATACCTTAACGCTATGAAATCTGCAAACCTCTTCATAACGCCTGTTTTATTTTAATAGGCTCATTTTAAGCATTTCATCGCAGGTTCTGGTTTGCAACCTGTAGAAATATACTCCCGATGCTGATTTTCTGCCCGTTTCTGTGTCTCCTGTCCATACTACCTGATACCTGCCGACTGCCTGGGTCGTGTTTACCAGTGTCTTCACCAGTTGTCCTTTGATATTATATATTCCCAGCGTTACAGGTGATGTTTCAGCCAATTCGTAGGTTATATTGGTCTCCGGATTGAAAGGATTGGGGTAGCAGCCTGTCAACTGCGTAGTTATCGGAATTTCATTCTGGGGAGTTTCTGAACTGATAACTGTTAAATTTACCGGCACATGAAAATCCGCAGCTATATCTCCTGATGAGACAACAATATCACATTGATAAACTCCTGCTTCCAGTTCACCAGCATCTATTGTAATGAGAACCGGATCAATTTCATTACCGTTCAAGCTGCCTTCCCTCACGTCAAGAGCAATCCAGGATAGCGGATAGGTGAGTTCCAGTGTATTGCTCACGGTATGCGGTTCATTGCCATAACCATCACCATAGATCATATAATCAATCTCCAGAATTCCCGTAAATGTTTCGCTGACCGATACGTCTAATGCTGCTGAAGTCTGCTCATTATTCCGTAACGCTCCTGATCCCAGATAAGTACCAAACCAGGTGGTCAGCACTCCGTCTCCTGTCACTCCATCCCAGTACATTCTTCGATTATAATCAACCACAAAGTCCTGACCGTCTTCCACGATCACGCCTTCCGGAAATTGAAGATCTACTCCCTGAATCCATTCATTATCAAGGCTCTCATTATAAACTGTAAATACCCAGGTTGCTGATTCCCCTGGCTCAAAATACATTGTTGAATTCTCTATATAACAATTGCTGACGTCTCGCATACCCGGAACCTCGGTGCGAACGCTGTAAAGAATTGTTCCACCCCCAATATTACTGAGTTGCAGTTCGCTCTGGATAATATCTCCCTGATTGCATTCAAGATTTACTACTTCCGGATCAGCGTACATTACTGGAGCCGAAGGCACTCCGATAGGTGGAAAGATTATATAGTCCAGCCAGGCACAATCATCTCCATTGGACGAATTATAATTCTTCATATAAACCCATTCCAGGGTATGATGTCCATAGCGGATATGATAGGACTCCTCACTCCACTCAACATTGCCTGACCATTCACCAAGCATTTCTCCATCTAAATAAAACCGGAAATGATCACTCCCTGACTCGGAAGACACCTTCTTTATAAAACTCAGATCAGCATCAAACAGTACATCCAGTTCCAGCTTTAAGATGCTTTCATCACTATTGTCAATTACACCTGATCGGGCACTGTATTCTCCTTCGTAGCCCTGTTCATCTATTGTCCAATCTGCATCCCCATCAAATTCCCAGTCAAATGACCCAAAATCTCCACTCTCAAAATCTTCTTTGAATATCCCTACTGAATTTTCAAATTCTTCCATTATTGTATAATTCCCGCAAACACAGACCAATGTGAATTCCACCGGCGTACCTATTGCTATTTCGCTGCTTATTTCCAGCGTGAAGCTCCCCGTCACGGTCTCATCTGCACTTATCTCGCCTACCGGAACGCTCTGTTCCAGGATTGTTATTTCCGTATTTGAGCTTGTTAATTGCAGCTCTGCTGCCGGTGACTGGCTATGACCATTATTCAATATATAAAAACTCACTTCTGCCGTTTCACCTGGATCAAGGATCCCGTTATTATTACCACTGACACTGTCATTTATCTCTAAACCGGCATAGACCAAAGAGGGAGCATTGACCATGATGCCAAAATCGGAGTTCCACTGATTTCCAATATCGTCACTCACTGTTAGATCAAATTCTATCTCATGCTGATCCGGCACATCATCGGCTATTATAAAACTGACTGCCTCCGCAAGCTCTACGATCGTATTCGCATTTATCATTCCCACTGTTTCCGTGTTATCTATGAATTCCACATACTCATCTGCACTATTCACCACCAGTTCCACTCCTGCTGCCGGCTGATTACCAAGATTGAAAAGCTCCAGATCAAGGCTCAGGCTTTCACCATAATCCGCCAGTCCATTTCCATTGCCTTCTATCTCGTTGATCGTATGTGACTCATAAATTATGTAAGCTATATCAGAAATCACGATTATCACGCCTTCCCAGATATTATAATTATGCGCAGTTATTACTATTTCCAGAGGCTCCGGATCCGTTAACAGTTCTTCCAGTTGTAATTCCAGCTCCCCGCCGGCATCTGTTTCTCCTCTGCCCAGCAGCTCGCCCCACTGTAATACTGCCACTCTGGCTCCTGCCACATTAGTGCTCACGCTGATCACATCCGTTCCGATCGGTACTGCCGCATCAACCGAAACTTCCATGTCTTCCGGAATTGCCGTCCGGACGTCCATGGTTGGATCTCCAAACAGATTCAATTCATAGCAGCACCAGCGTATCACAACATCGGAATTTATATATGCCACATTATCATCTTTAGAATCATTATTGGCATCTCCTATCTTGTAAATATCTTCTCCAAATATTGCATCTGCATACTGCCGATGAAAATACTGTGATGCCCCGTTCGTGCTGCCCTGCTGTCCCCAGCCATAACGCGAATTGCCGATAAAGCTCGATGCTCCGGTCAACATTGTTGTTATTTTCTCACAAAAACAATCCGTCGTATTATATGACCCAGGACTAAAATCCCGGTTATCAAATGATCCGCTATAGCATGCCTGTGAATATGCCGTATAGTATCCACTGATAATGCCATTATTGGTCAGATTAGTCGTTGTCAGATCGCTCTCTTCAATATTAAAACAGTGCATTGGATTGCCATGACCCAGGTGATGTACCATATTCACTCCACTGTTGAGTGCATTATATAGATCATTGCTCGTCCAGTCGTTATCCATCTCATAAAGCGTATTGACGTTTATATTGTCTGAAAATCCCTCTGTATAGTAACCATTGCTATCTCCTCCGTTGGCTACTTCATTCATATACTGACCACCATAAGTTCCGGGCCACAGATATTCACCAATCATCAGAAATTCTTCCAGACTGCTTTCCGCGGGATTGTTGGCATACATCATCAGCTTATGCGTCTGCTGTTCTATTTCCTGTGCACTATCCACACAAATCCTGCCCACACTCACTTCCGCATATAAATCCGCCTCATTACTCTCACCCCACATGTTGTCATTATCATCATTCCATGTCCCGTCCAGGCAGGCATAATACATATCAGCAGGTATGTCATAATCTGTCTCTCCACCGCCAGCACAATAAAATCCCCGATGCGGGATCAAATCATCTGCTCCATTATCCGGTGCACTATCTCCTCCCAGGATCACATAACTCGTATTATAATTCTGATAATAATCTATTATTGCATTTCTGATCGCTTCCTGCTCATCATCTCCGATATAATTATAAATTATTTCTTCCACTGTTAGAGTTGCCACAAAATAACCATTATTCTCCAGAAATTCTATGTATTCCGCAAATTCATCCTCAAGTGCGTCACTGGTGATCAGCAGTATATCATATTCACCCGGTCGGCTTGCCGGCGTTTCACTGTAATAATCTATTGCAGATAGGTTATCTACCAATCGTGACAACCGCTCTCTAACTTGTTTGTCATGACGCAGTAATACCTGCGAAGCTTCTGATCTGATGTTATTTCCTGTCTGGATTTTCAGCTCAATGCTTTCTATAAAGCGGGTCTCGCCCGTCAACGGGATATATTCCACCGGGCACACAGTAAAAGAGGCTATCGGATGACCACACAAATATCCTGTATCCAAGGCTGAAATCTTCCCTGACGGATAACTGTCTTCCTGCTCATAGACTCCGCTTTCCCAAAGCTGATATTCTGTCTCATTCAGCTTCGATAATGGTACTGGCTTCCCGGCTGGTTTCAATTTCAGCGTCCTGACATCCTCATAATACGATATACTCAGCACTTCCACTTCCTGAGCTGCTTCTCCTCCCCGTAATAATAGATTTGCTGCAAATAACGGCAGGGCTGGATCGCCTTCATTACCCAGGTTCAAGCAGCCCTCATAGTTTATTTCATTATAATTACCCGTTTCTGTTATTCGTGGATAAACAAAATTATACTTTATTATCTCATCTCCAAATAACAAGACTACACTAAATAGTACAAAAAAAATCATTAACTTTTTCATTATCTCTCCTGAATATATTTTTATTCTCACTATTAATAAAAGATTTTTAGGCTCTTTATATCTCTTATTATCTTTCCGGCTCTCGCTTCATACGGCTGATAACCACTACTGCCTCCAATAAGACTCTCCTGATATCCACAATTATTTTCTTGCAGATTCCTAGTAAAAATAACTTCTAACTAATTAATTTCTGTCAACAGATTAGTTTCCCAGCTTGCATTTCCTCGAAAGGAGACTGTTCAACATCACGCCACTCCCTTTAACAACTTACGCTTTATAATATCAATAATATTGCACACT
>CAZAHZ010000205.1:0-6363 GCA_964485055.1 uncultured Candidatus Cloacimonadota bacterium | reverse complement strand
AAAATACGTCAATTGATATATCCCGATTATGGGGTTTTTACAGTGAACTCATTATATTACATCCTGAAAGAGTGAACCTATAAAAAGAACAAGTGAAACCTGTGGAACTTTCGAAAAAATATCAACCCTAATAGGATTGAACTGATATTGCACAGACCCGTCAGGGCAAAAAAATAATATCTACCATAAATAGCTGTCATTTTTCGTTTTTTGTTGCGAAAATATACAGAGATTAAAGAAAAAAGTTGACATAATATAATAGTAGTCATAATGTGACTACTATTAGGAGGCGGGCATGAATAATACAAAAATTGAAAGCCTGATCAAGATCGGGTTGAAAGAAATTGAAGCGGAAATCTTCCTCGTGTTGCTTAGAGAGCCTGATATCACTGCTTATAAAGTTGCAAAAATAATAATGAAACCCAAGACAACAGTCTATAAAGCACTGGAAATCATGCAGAAAGATGGCTTGATCCAATGCAACCAGGCAATGCAGCCACTTACTTATTCGGCAAATCCCATCAGGGATTATTTTGATGAAAGAGAGAAGAAATTTAAGCAGAACCGGAAAATTGTTGAAGAAGAGCTGAAAGACATCAAAGAAATACGGGCAAACACAGGCATATTCCCTATCACGCGATTATCTCAGGCTTTGTCAAAGGCAATCGAGATACTTAATGATGCTCAGGAAGTAGTACTAATTGCCTGCTGTTTGTTTAATAATCCGGAAGTATTAAAAGCTATACAGCAAATTTCCGATAGAGGAGTAAAAGTATTTATTCAAACCTACAAGATCATTCCTGAATTAAAAGGAGTAGAATTTGTCTCAAGTCATTATAATGATGAATTTATTGATAAAATATGTTATAACTGGCTGGAGATATTTTCTGATGGTAAGGAATATTTTCTCTCACTCCTGTCGAAGGACAGCAGCAAGCTATATAAGGCGCAGTGGTGTAATGATCCTTATACTTCTATTTTGACTTACAATGCCAATGTTGGCTCCTTTGTTTTGACTAAGGCATTTGAAATGATTACCCAGGAATTACCTTACCCGGAAATTGGGAAGATAATCAAGGAGAATATAAAAAAATATTATAAGGGAATTGAAATGCAAACCATTGAGCATTTGATAGATAATTAAAAAGGAGAAAAAAATGAGAACAAGCTTATTTATTTTTCATTTCATTTCTTCAAGCTCAGTAGATTACATTCATTGAGCATGCCATCACTGACACCGGCTTTGGAAATCCGGGGCTTTACACGGCTGATTTTGATAATGATGGCGATCAGGATATCGTCGCTTCCGTTAGCAGTCCCGCTGCGGTTAAATGGTGGTGTAACGAGGGTAACAATCCCGTGCAATGGACAGAATTTACTGCCTATGATGATCCGGGTTTCTAGTCCGGGAATATCGCTCCGTTCCTTTACGCAAGGCGATTGCCTTCACCATGGCTCGCATCTTCAGTTGGCGCTTCCGAAGTGAAAAAAGAGGTTAGCTTTCACTTTCGTTAACGCGACAAAGGACAAGAAAGTTATTATTCTATCTGGTGTTTTGTTGCATACAATTTAAACGCAATAATAAGAAGAAACAAGTATCTCCCCTTTTTTATATCAGTCAGACATAGATATTGTTATATTACACAGATAGTTATGCCACAACAAGATGTATGGGCAGACCTATGTGTCTGCCCTCTTTTCATGTTTCAATGCTATCACAAATTAGCTGGAATTCAGGTTATATACGGGCAGACACATTGGTCTGCCCGTACGGTAGAGGAGATATTTTTTAAAATTTCGGGGGGATGCCAGAATAATCAGAAGAAATATATGACATTTCATTGACAAATTACATCTTCTCATCGGTAAGTAGTTATTAGAAAAATGGTGGCAGACCTGTAATTATTAGGAGGTTATTATGAATACCCGTTACTATAAAACAATAGTGATCAGTCTCTTGCTGATATTTATCAGCCTGGCAAGTTATGCAGATATGGAAAAAGAAGATAATCACAATGTTGCCATAGAAAAAGTCTTAGAAGAATTACGTCTTGCCCAGAACGTTGAATCGAATGATGCAATAACCCTGGATAAAGTGAACGAAGAGCAACTGGCAAGACTTGGTGAAGCCGTTATATCTCTAATATATCCTGACCCCAGGGAACATAAATATTGGGATAATGTGATGGGCGGAGAAGGCTCAGAAAACCTGCAGGAGATGCATAAATGGATGGGGTATAGATATATTAAAAGCGGGTTTAATTTAGATGAAAACAAAAATATGCTTGGTTTCTGGCTGCATGGAGACGGGACTGTGGTGGGCAATAGCGGTCATTATATGGAACATGGGGGTACCGAATACCATGTAGGATTTTTGCACATATTGATTCTTCTTGCCCTAATAATTCTTGTCGTTTTTATCAGCATATACAATGTATTTAAACACAGAATATTACCTCTGGAAATTCTAAAACGTCGTTTAGCCAGAGGTGAAATAAGCAGAGAAGAATATGAGACCCTGAAACAGGATATAAGTTAGGACGAAACGATGTAAAATCCGTCTTCGCTAAAGCGGCGAGGGACAGGAAAGCTAATATTCTATCTGACTGTTTGCTGGCATACTATTTAAACGCAGGAATATGAAGAAATATTTGACATTTCATTGACAAATTGCATCTGCTCATCGGCAAGTAGTGATTAGAAAAATGGTGGCAGACCTGTAATTATTAGGAGGTTATTATGAATACCCGTTACTATAAAACAATAGTGATCAGTCTCTTGCTGATATTTATCAGCCTGGCAAGTTATGCAGATATGGAAAAAGAAGATAATCACAATGTTGCCATAGAAAAAGTCTTAGAAGAATTACGTCTTGCCCAGAACGTTGAATCGAATGATGCAATAACCCTGGATAAAGTGAACGAAGAGCAACTGGCAAGACTTGGTGAAGCCGTTATATCTCTAATATATCCTGACCCCAGGGAACATAAATATTGGGATAATGTGATGGGCGGAGAAGGCTCAGAAAACCTGCAGGAGATGCATAAATGGATGGGGTATAGATATATTAAAAGCGGGTTTAATTTAGATGAAAACAAAGATATGCTTGGTTTCTGGCTGCATGGAGACGGGACTGTGGTGGGCAATGGCGGAAATATTAGATCGAGAATGAAATCTGATTACCATGCAGCATACGGGGAAATAATTGTCTTATTAGCTCTTATGATACTTACAATAGTCATCAGCCTATACAATAGTTTAAAAAACAGAATATTACCTCTTGAAATTCTAAAACATCGTTTAGCCAGAGGTGAAATAAGCAGAGAAGAATATGAAAACCTGAAACAGGATATAAGTTAGGACGAAATGATGAAAATTTTCTGTTCCTATATTTCCTGTAGCTTAATCTTTCCAGAAAAAATCTTAAAAATAGTCAATCTGAAAAGATTGACCTACATTTCGTATTAGAACTTTAAGCCAGTTGCAGATAATGGGAAGATTATATAAAAAAAAGATTTACAGATTATTAATGATTTTTTTTGGTTCAATAACAAGGTTACTGAAACATAGTTACCTTGAAATAGAACCTGACAAAAAAAATGATGACTATTTTTATGTTGAATAGTCTCAATTGGCTTAAATCTCGTTAACCACCAACTTTCAGTTGGTGGTGGGATATACGAATGATAGTATAGTCACTTCAGTGACTTCTTTAAATATTATAGATAATTAAATAATTTGATTTAGACTTATTATTTAAAGTGGTTGAAACCACTGATGTATTTTTATCTCTCGGTCCACCAGATTAAAATCTGGCGTTAATGAGAATGGCAATATTTTTCAGATTTGATATGTAAACCATCATAATACCATACTTATTATAAACTTAGATGCTATGTGCTTTTAATAAAACAAGGTAATAATTATTTTTTAACGACATAACTTAAATTTCATATTATCTTTTTTTTATACCGATAACATTCGGGATTTGCCAGAACGCTGCCTGGTTGTCATTTTCGACGAAGTTTGTTTCGTAGCTGCCCATGCATTCGAGGTGAAAATCGTTGTTATCTATATATAGTGAGGCTTCCGGTCCGCCTTCGAGGTGCATCATTTTATCCAGATTTATAGGTAATAGTAGCAGTTGATCAATCAGGTCATGCATAGCGTAGGGCGAGCGGCAAAAGATAAAGAGAATATTACCATCAATATCCTGCCCCAGGGCGGCTTCGCTCCATAAATCAGTTTGCTTGCTCCAGACATTTTCCCCGCCTGCTGCTATCATGCGGATGCACTGCAGGGCGGAATTGTATTGCGCGATCAGATTCTTTACTCCTGGTTCTTCCCAATCCACCATCTGGGCTTCGGGCAGGCTGTCGGATTTGGGATTGCAGACAAAATACATATTATAAGTCGTATGCCTGGATGGATTATTTTTATGCTCGTAATTTACCAGGTAGCCACAGCCTGTGCTGTAATCTGTCTGAAACATCCCGGCATTAGTCCCGCCGATCAGGTTAAATTCATTAACCCAGTCTTTGATATTCCGGTTTTTGCCACCCTGTTCACTGGCTAAAAGTAGTTCAAAATCATAAAAAGCAGGATTTATTCTGATTATATTAACCGTGGAATTCCCATATTTACTGGTCTTTTCCAGTGGAAAGGCTCCATACTCCAGTCCTTCACTGATATGCTGCCAGTTCTGAGAATATAATGACGCACAGCAGAACATCACAAGGCTCAAGAAAATTATTCTGATTATTATCTTTTTCATATTGGGTAAGAAAAGGTGTTTTAAAGAAAAATTTGTCAAGGAAATCATTTCATTAGATATTCCCGCTAAAAAATCCTGAAAAAAAGTTTATATCTGACAAAAACATAATTATATTTTTTTATTATTTGTCCCATTTTCAGATCTAAAGAGCAGAACAAGTGAAACAACTTAGCACAATAATTTTGGTAAAATCATCTGGAATTATGGCGAAAATATGTATATGGTTGGGTAAGTGACTGGTGACTGGTAATCAGTGAACGGTGATGGGTGATCGGTGATCGGGGATGAATTATATTTCGGGGAAGATTAGTTTGATTTCTCTTTGGGCGGATTGAGGGGAATCGGAGGCGTGGACGGCATTGAAGCTGACAGTTTCGCCATAGAGATAGCGAATGGTGCCGGGGTTAGCGTTAGCGGGATTAGTGCTGCCGACGAGGGTTCTGAGGTCGGAGACAGCGTTATCCTTGGAGACCACGATACCGATGGTTGTACCTGATTTCATAAAGTTGACGAGTTCGTTGTAGAAATTCTTGCCGAGATGTTCGGCATAGAAACTGGTAGCGAGATCATCGGACATAGTAAACGATTTAAGGTGTTTAACGGTGAAGCGATTGTCTTCGAGCATTTTGATAATAGTTCCGATCAGATTACGTTTGGTAGCATTGGGCTTAATTAAAAGCAACGAAAAATCCATTATAATTAACTCCTGTAATTAATTTAAAAAAAAACCTCCGATAAAGTGACCGGAGGTATAAACAAATTAAACTTTGGATTCCAGGAAATCCAGAGTAGCTACTTTGATAGAGATATCCCTTTTAAGCATGGCACTCATTTTCAATTTATGCTTGAGAACAGCCAGCCAGGTTTCGAGGATATTATTTGCCTTGAGTTCATGACCGAGGTAGCTTTTGATCATATCAGCGTAAAAGTCACCGCGATCGTGATCTACCAGAATAATAACATACTTGAACCCTTCGGGTACAATCTCATAATCCTTGTAGCGGACATCAATGACGCCAAACCCCTGCTTGAGGAGAGCGTCAAAGTTAATGTTCATGTCATTGATCATTTCTTCCATATTATAGCTCCATTTTTAATGATTAAATTTTAGAGAGGGGTATAAACTGGCAACAGATTTTTTTTCTGGAGATGGAATCGGACGGTTGAACTGAGTTAATTTACAGATAGATTTTGCCATTGTAACGCCCTTAATTTCCATATAGCTTTATCGAGGGCGTCATCTTTCTCCTTGATTGTCAGGAAATAAATAAATTTCCGGCAGAGAAGAAACGGGTGAGAACAGTATCCCAGTAAACTGAGCCATCACGATAAGTTTCACAAAACCTCCGTTAGATAAAAGAAAATGGTGGGTGATGCTAGATTCGAACTAGTGACCTCTACGATGTCAACGTAGCGCTCTAACCAACTGAGCTAATCACCCACGCGTTGAATTAAAAATTTGATAAGCACCAAACTGTCAATATTTTTCAGAGTTCCTGGTATTACCCGGAATTTTAAAAATATCTCCTCTGCCGTAGCAACTGTGTTGACTGTCAACTCTAATTTAGTATTTTTATTTTAGAGAAACA
>CAZAHZ010000204.1:0-6384 GCA_964485055.1 uncultured Candidatus Cloacimonadota bacterium | reverse complement strand
CTCTATTGCCGTCCGCATTTTCTGTCCCATCATTTTACTCCTGACCAGTTCATTTTTTTATTCTGTTTTCCAGATTCCTACCAAAAACATAACTCATACTCTTATGTCAATTAAAATAAACCCTTTAAACAAGCCATCCCCTTCCTCTGCCCGAAAATTCATCTCAAAGTCCAATCATGAGCACAGTACGGAACTCATATAATATTTTCTCAGCCACCATCTCTCCACTCTTTTTCCCCAGCCTTTCCACTTCCTCCACCTTCTCCGAAAATACTTCACATATCTACCGCAATCCCCTCCCCGTCGCACTCAAAACGACCCAACAAAAAAATGTAGTATCGTTTCGTGTGCAAGCGGTAAGGGTCTGCGGTAGATATACGGCAAAGTTGCAATAAAGCCGGGAATAATGTGGTGAAAGAAGAAAGCAGGGAAGGATTTGAATATTTGGAGGGTGAAGCGTACTATGATTTTATTATGATCCTGGTGAGGATGCTTGAATGGATATTTTTGTTCCATACTCTTGTAACCCACAGTGAAGCCACTCTGGGGTCACAGGGAGGTTAAGGTGGACGGGAAATTAGCGTAAAGGATTTATTTGCAGTAAATTACGTAATTAGTGGTTAAAAAAGAGGGAATTATTAATTTTGGAACGATTTAATTAATAAATATTGCAGGTAAAAACAGGATTTTGATAAAGGAACAATGGTTATAATTAGTTGATATGGGAGAGAGGACAAAATGGACTTGGTAAATTTAGGTAACAATGTGGAGGAGAGGAGAGAGGGAGGGGATTAATTGGTTAAAATAATCATTCAACTTGACATATGATTCGGGTAAAGCAATTTAGATTTATGAATTTGGGAGTATTAAGTTTTTAAAGAAATTTATGAGTTGCTTGGGAGGCAGGCATTATATTGAGCTTATAAAAGATAAGTTTTTAGGAGATCTATTTATGAAAGATAAATTAGATTTGCGGAAAATTGATATGGTGTAAGAGAATATTTAAAAAATAGGGCAGTTGTTTCCGGGATGTGTAACGGAGATTGAGGAAGGGAAATGAAACTGGATTCTGGTGAATCAATAAGGAGAATGAAGGCATAATGAACAAAAAAAGTGGGCTAATATTTTCAAATTTGGTGTATTTATTAAATTTTCTTGTCTTAATAGGATATTTCATTTGGTATAAATCAGGAACAAAGTTACCAACATATTTTGTTTTTTGGGTTTGGCTTCCATATTTGCTTTTTTTATTTTTAAATCATTATGAAGATGGTCATCAGAATACAACTCGAAATCTTGCAAGAATTTATCTTTTAAAAAAATATGGAATCAATTACAATAATGAATTGGTTAAAATGATACAGATAGAATTAATACCAGACTCATTGTTTCTTGAAACGATGATTTGGCAGATATCGCATGTTACATCTTTTGTTCTTATTTTGTTTTATCAGGGTTGGATAACAGCACTTATAGCGGAATTAATCATCCCATTTTTTTGTAGTTTCTTACCATTATTTTATCAATCACACTTAAGACTCATACTCAAATATTTTAGACTAACAGATATTGAAAAGCATATGAGATTAAGCTTAATTGGAGTCAATTTTTTAGAATTATTTGTAATTATAGAAAAAGCTGTGCAAGAAAAAAGAAACCCTCAATTATGGTGGGGTGAGGTTTTAAAAGAAACATATATAACAGAATCAGAAGCAAATTTACATTCTAATGATTGATCTTATAGAATTAACAAAGTAGGAATTGCAAGAAAGATAGAGGTTTCGAAAGAGCGAAGTTGAGAGGGTGTAAAAATAAGACTGAGCGACTGGGAGAGAGTAGAAAAAGAATAAAATTGAGGATAATAAGAAAGAGTGGGAATGAAGATGAAAAAAGAAACTATTTTTTTAATCGAAGCAGAAAGAGGAAATGCAGCAGAGCAGGGGGAAGGAAAAGCACAATATAATTTAGGGTGGTGCTTTGAAAATGGAAACGGCGTAACACAAGATTATAAGGAAGCGGTAAGGTGGTATAAATTAGCAGCAGAGCAGGGAAATGCAAAAGCTCAATGTAATTTAGGGAGGTGCTTTGAAAATGGAAATGACGTAACACAAGATTATAAGGAAGCGGTAAGGTGGTACAAATTAGCAGTAGAGCAGGGAGTAGCTTTAGCACAATATAATTTAGGGATTTGCTATGGTAATGGAAAAGGAGTTAAGCAAGACGATCAGGAGGCTGTAAAGTGGTTTAAATTAGCAGCAAAGCAGGGATTTGCTTTTGCTCAATTAAATACAGGTATATGCTATTTAGAAGGAAGGGGGATAAGGCAAGATTATAAAGAAGCAGTGAAATGGTTCACTTTATCTGCTGAGCAGGGAGTTGCAGAGGCATATTATAATTTAGGGACATGTCATCGAGATGGACTTGGAGTAATCCAAAACTACGAGGAAGCATATAAATGGTATTTTCTAGTTAAGATTAATTCAAATGACGAGATATTGGAGGATACCTATATTAATTTAGATGCAATTCAAGAAAAATTAACAGCTTCACAAATAGATCAAGCAACGAGAGAAGCAGAAGAGATGCAAAGAAGAATGAAGAATCGAGAAAAATGTATAACAGAGCTTAATCACAGCTTAATATAATAAGAAATAAATAAGCGAGAAGGCTGAAGAATATGGTGAATCAAGAATGGTTTGAAATGGCGGAGTTGAGGAGAAAGAGATTGAATAATTCTGTTTGGATTCCACTAAGATCTTCAGTATCTAGATCAGAAGGACAATTTGGATATACAGATTATATAAAAGAAGGAACATTAAATTATTGTATAGCTATTCCCAATGAAGCCAGAAAAATGGCTGAAGAGAACGGGATAAGAGATACAATGCTACAAGACGCGCATTCTGGATATATAGATGAAGATGTTTATATACCGTCTGATATTTATTATAATCATAAAGGTCAATTTCAAGGACTGTATCTAGTTTTAGAACAAAGCTTTAATAGAGAAGAAAATAATGAATGGCATTTACATCAAGATATTATATTAACTCTTGGATTAAAAAGAGAAGGAGATGTTTGGATATGTCCCAATGAAGATTATATTGAAGTAGTAAGATTATATAGAAAAGTTAATGGGAAACCAGAAATAATTGAAATTAGAGCAGAATTTTTGAAGGATTACTTATGTGCTAGAGATTTAGGACTTTTTGTTAAGACTATCCACACTAGAGAAATAATCGATGAGAATCATTCATTTATTAACTGGAATAATGGATCTAACAAATATGAAGATGAAATTAATGAATGGAAAGGGTACATAAGAGAAATACATGAAGGAGGAACACCATTTAATATTAAAACAGCAGTAATTCATATTTCAAGAAAAGATAATGATGAATCAGATGATATTCCCGATATCTCTCCTATGCCAACCGATAGCAATTGTGAAATGAAGAGTTGGACTAAAAATTCAGTCGGAAGAAAACTATTTTTAATTATTGGAGAACTGAAACGAAAAGAGTGGGTTGAACCAGCAATCTTAAGCGTAAGAATTAAAGGAGATAAAAGTCCTTCAGAAGTTTATTTTACTATAGATGAAAAAGGGACAAAAGAAAAGGGAGAATCACTGATAGATGATGGCAGATGGCTTTGGTTCAAGCCTGAAGTAATAATGACCCTCATAGAAAGAAGAGGAGGAGCATTAAACTGGTTTTCAAAAGACACAGGATCTATTAGATGTTCACCGGATTATGAAACAACATTCGGAGTTAGTGAAGATGGATTTATAAATATTTTGGCAAATGATATTGGAATATTACCTGAATGGCAACAAAAGATTTGGGCAGGTTATAATATTACTCCTGAAGGAGGGGGAATATCTAGAGAACTATTTACAATTCAAATTAGAGGTGAATATGTAATGACTCAAGCTCCAGAGGACGAAATTAAGCAAAACATAGAATTGTTAAAAAAGTATGCCTTAGAAAATCTTAAAATAGAGATATTTAAAGAACATATTTTTATACCAGAAATAATGAACAAGATATATAGATTTCGGGCGATTAATGAAACAGGTTTATTTTCACTAGCTAAGGATATTACAAGATTGATTGCTGATAACCTAAATATTAAGGATATGCAAAAAATTATAAAACCACCAAAGGATATGAGTTGGGGATCTCTTAAAACACTTGAAAATATACTTACATTACAGGTTGATAAAGAAGATGCACATCAAATTATGGGTCCGTTATTCGGGATATATGATTTACGAACTGCAGACGCTCATCTTCCTAGTTGTGAAATAGAAAAATCGTTTAGTATGTTAAGAATCGATAGAAATTCATCTAATATAAATCAAGGTTTCCAGATGCTTGAATCCTGCGCAAAAAGCCTTAATTCCATTGTAAATGTAATAAAAGAGTGGGATAGTCTAAAATATGAATAAGAGAGAGAAAAAACTATATTGAAGAAGGAATACGCATGAATAATGATGATACTTCATTATATTCGATCGAATTTTTACAAGCAGTGAATGATTGGCAGATTGGTGGAGATAGCAATATGAAGAAAAAAAGAGGAGATGCTCTGTCAGAATTAGTGAAAGATAAATATGAGAAATTTAAAACAACAGATAGAGAATGTTATAGAAGGATTGTTCTTACGAAAAAATATGTATGGAAATTGGGGGAAAATTTAGAGTTAGAAGAATCAATATCTGCTTGGACTTTCTCTTCAAATGTCGCTAAATCTTTTAAAGGTGGACCTACACGAGAAGAAAGGATTGCAGTAATATTTAAAATAAAGCCACCAACAGAATGTATCATTATAAATCTTGATCTTTTATATAAAAACTCTGACTTTCTTAAAGCAATTGAATCAAATAAACATAAAATAAAAAACTTTAATAAAGGGATTGGAAAGTACAAAAATAGCCAAAATGAAATTATTCTAAAGATAGGAAACATATCTATAAATAGCATATATGCCTTTGGTGGATTTTCAAGCAGTTTAACTGACTTAAGTGAAAAATATTTTATGCACGAGCCTAATCGAAAAGAAAAAAGATTCATCCATAAGAGAGGACGTTTTTCTAATAGAGCTAGTATTCCTTTCTGGATTACATCTGACGCAAAAGAAAGAACAATAGAATTCTTAACATCCAAAACAGAAGAAATTAAAGTACGACAAAATAAACTATTGACCATAAAAAACAATTAGAGAATATATAAATAAAATTGCTTATATTTAATTTGAATATCAAGTAAAATAAGAAGAATTAATAAAAAATGAATAGCAAGAATGGAAATAATAGAGGGTATTATAATTGGCAGCAAGTAATTCCAATCAGGATTGGGATATGAAACTGTTGGGGTAGTTGAGATGGCAGAAATGGTGTCTAATATTGCTGATAAAACTGCTGAAGTGCCTTGCATAAGTTAGGATCCTTTTTAACAATTGGAACATGGTTAATGTGGTTAGTGGTACAACTTTATTTCTTTTTCAATTATCTGGCTAACTTCCTTATCAAGTTTAAAGAAAGGAGCAAGAAATTCTTCGGGTTCTATTTCTGGGACTCCAAGGTTTCCTTGATTTAAAATTATTAACTCATTTGAAGTTCTTTTATACTCATCTAAATACTTTATAATCAAAGTGACAGTCTCAGGTTTTAGAAAATATTGTTGATTTACAGCCCAAGAATCAATCCGAGATTGTAATATTGCAGGATTCATTTCACCTTTCAGAACTGAGATGATGCCAGCCATTATTAATCGGAAGTCATGTAGAGATTTTAGTTTATTATCTGCTAGAGCAAGTTTGTATTTGTCCTTTCTATCATTCGAATGCATCATGTAAGTAAAAATCCAACCAATTAGGGATATTACAAACATCCCTGCTACCGGGATGATGATCGACCAGAAAGAAGCTTTCGAGGCGACTTCAAGGGCATCTAAACGGGAAATGATTTCAATTGCAAGGGAATCAGACATAGATTACTCTCCTATTTTATTGTTTGATTGTAATAATTGTCAATTAAGGATATAATTTCATTAGCAGTATCATTTGCTAATTTTAAGTTTGAATTTTTAACATTATTAGTGATTTTTCTAAATTCCTCTACCTCAATATAACAGTTCACAAGTTTAGTAAGTTGCTTTTCTTTATAATTTAAAAGTAAGCCTATAGCTAACAACATTGTGGAGATTTTTTTCCTGATTAAAGGAAATAAATAGAGATTATTTCTTGAAAACCATAAATCCATATCCATAGTCCTGAAAGAATTGTCTTAAGTCTTCATATTGAGGATTTTCCTCAAATACTACAGCAATTTGTACACTTGGTAAAAATTCACTATTGTATATTAATGGTTCTGATTCTTGC
>CAZAHZ010000203.1:0-6395 GCA_964485055.1 uncultured Candidatus Cloacimonadota bacterium | reverse complement strand
AGGATTGAAAGGATTCGGGAAATTTTGAATTTTGAGTTTTGAATTTTGAATTATAAATTCGTCAGTCGCAACCAGACCATATTCATAAGCCCCCATATCAGGCGCAATTCCAAAATATTCATCTTCACTTAAATCAACTAAGACTTCACCTTCATACTCAAAATACGCAATGCCGGCATCAATACAAGGTGAACCCTCTGTCAGATGATAATTTCCTAGCTCTGCATCCACGAATAATGGATCATCATCAATATTACCTTCTAACCAGTTTACTATACCATTATTGTTGGTTTCTATTCCCTCCTCTCCTCCCTCAATATCAGAATAGGCTATTGTTATTATATTTGGGTCATTATCATACCAAAATTCAATTTCCTGGGGTGAATTATTCCAAAAAATACAGTTCACTATAATCGGACTAGAATTATCAATGCATAAAATCCCACCGCCACCATACCAAGCCGAATTATCCGTAATCGTCACATTCGCAAAACTCGGACTGGAATTATTGCAGTAAATCCCACCGCCATAATGCCTAGCCGAATTATCCGTAATCGTCACATTCACTAAACTCGGACTGGATTCATTGCAGTAAATCCCACCGCCATAGCCATCCGATCCAGTCGAATTCCCCGTAATCGTCACATTCACTAAACTCGGACTGGAATAATTGCAGTAAATCCCACCACCATGTTGCCTGGCCCTATTATCCGTAATCGTCACATTCTCCAAACTCGGACTGGAATTTGTGCAGTAAATCCCACCGCCATTGCCATCAAACCCAGTCCTATTCCCCGTAATCGTCACATTCACTAAACTCAGACTAGAACCTGCGCAGTAAATCCCACCTCCCTTGCTATTAGACCCAGTGAAATTCCCCGTAATCATCACATTCTCTAAACTCAGATTGGAACTTGCACAGTAAATCCCACCCCCACCTCCCCAGTATCTAACCCAATTATCCGTAATCGTCACATTCGCTAAATCCAGATTGGAATTACCCCAGCAGTAAATCCCGCCACCAAGAGTATCAGCCGAACAATTCGATATTGTCACATTCTCTAAACTCGGACTGGAAGACTCGCAGCAAATTCCACCGCCATATTCAGCAGATCCATTCGTAATTGTTAAATTAGAAATTGCAGCATTTTCCACATTTCTTAGCTTGATAACTCTCGCCGTTCCTTGCGCATTAAGAATTACTCCGATTTCACTTGCACCGCATAATGAAACAAAATCCGGTAGATCTACAGGAAAGAATTCACTATTGGTTGAGGGGCTGTAAGTACCTTCTGCAAGATATACTGTGTGAAGATTTTGACTGCTTGCCAATATAACGGAACAAGCATATTGAATTGTCTGCAGAGGGTCTTCTATAGTTAATCCGGTATTAGTATTATCCCCTGAAGGTGAAACATAAAGATCAGCATTTATCTGACCCTGTAATCCATGTAAAATGTCAAAAGTGAAGTTTTCAATCGGTGCAGCATGAAAATCTGTCGGATTTAACACTGTGAATGTATCAACTATGACATTCATATTGGTATTACAATAAATATCACTGCCATTACTTCGATTATTTGTGTTATTCAAATAGATATTACAGCGATTATCACTGCTGAATACTGGATTGGAAGACTCGCAGTAAACCCCACCACCATAATTTTCAGCCGAATTATCTGTAAGCGTCACATTCTCCAAACTCGGACTGGAACCATTGCAGTAAACCCCACCACCAGATCCAGCCGAATTACCCGCAATCGTCACATTCTCTAAAATCGGACTGGAAGAAGAGCAATAAATCCCACCACCACCAGATCCAGCCGAATTACCCGTAATTGTCATATTATCTAAAATCGGACTGGAAGAAGAGCAATAAATCCCACCACCATACCAAGCCGAATTATCCGTAATCGTCACATTCTCTAAAATCGGACTGGAAGACTCGCAGTAAATCCCACCTCCATGCATGTAAGTAGAGTTACCCGTAATCGTCAAATTCTCTAAACTCGGACATGAATAATTTATACAGGTTATTCCACCGCCATCATTATAAGCATTCCCATTAGTAATCGTAAAACCAGTTAAAACAGAGGTAGAATCTTCTTCACTTTCAAATATGACCACACAGCCATCCTGATTGCCATCAATTATCGTTTGCGAAATATAGCTTGGATCCTGCGTAGTATAAAATAACGATCCCAGAGTGACCGCTTTGCCTGCAAAATTGATATTCTCTACATAAGTGCCAGGTGCTACAATGATCTCGTCTCCATTTTCAGAGGCATTAATTCCCCCCTGAATAGTTGCGTAATCTTCCGGTATGTATATTGTTGTTGCCAAAGCACCTGTCATCAAAATCATAAAAATTATAAAAATAGCCTGCTTTTTCATTATTCCTCCCATATTCATTGATATAATATAATAACTTCCTTTGTCATATTATAATAATTTGTCAACTGTTTAGTAAAAACCCTGGCATCCCCCGGAATTAATTTTATGAGCCCACTCTAAAAACATCAAAAATAAAATTTCTTACAACGAAAGGCTCGAAATACACGAAAAAGAATAAAAATATACTTAAACAAAAAAAACATATCTATATAGTGTAAAATAAGTTAGAAATAAAATCAATAATAGCATTAATTAGTTTTTGTTCGTGCTTTTCGCGTTTTTCGTTGTTAATAGACTTTTTAGATTGGACTCTTCTATAAACTGCAATATTTTAGTTTTGATCTGATCCCGTAAATTTCTCATCAGATTAAGGATTTCTTCTTCCGTCCCTGAGAACTGCGATGGATCCTGGAAGCTCCAGTGAAGACGTCCATTTATGACCAGTTCCGGAAAAATAGGGCATCTTTCACCATTAGATTCATCGCAAACTGTGATCACATAAGAATATAATCTTCCTTCTCGAAAATATTCAAATACATCGTTACATTTATTTTCCGAAATATCAATACCGGTTTCCTTCATCACCCGGACGACATAAGGATTTAATATTCCCGGTTCCAGCCCGGCACTTTCAGCGGTAAATTCCTCTCCTCCATAATAATTGCAGAATGCTTCCGCCATCTGGCTACGGGCAGAATTATGTACGCAGACAAAGAGTATCCTTTTTCTCATATCCATGCTCCTTAGAGTTAATTTCTCTAATTCTACATAATATTTGTTAATTGCTGATAAATTAAATATCTACATGAATTTCATTGAACAGCACGGAAGGCATCATAGCATTTCCTGTGGCATGTACGATTTTCTCCACGGAATCAATTTTCTTCAGTATTTGATAAATATTTCCCGATACCATTCCTTCTTTCAAGCGACCCTTGATCTCTCCATTTTCCACGTATAATGCCGGTGAAACACCAATGGAAAAATCACCATTAGGCAGATTACCACTGTGTGCTCCCAAAATGGACTCCAGGATTATACCTCTTTTCATCCCGCTGATCATCTCTTCCAGTGATTCATGCCCAGGTAATATATGCTGATATTGTAAAGATGGATGTGGCAGCGATGTCATGGAATTCCTGAAACCGTGTCCGGTCGGCTTTTCCTTCAATTTGGCAGCATAGTTCAAATCATTAAAACGCTTCTCGAATACTCCATTATTGATAAGCACATGACGGCGACAGACCACTCCTTCATCGTCAAAAGGTCGGCTGCAGGGATAGCGGTCATCCAGAGGGTCTGTGAAAAATGTTAACTTGGGATCAAATATCCTGATACCCTGTTTCTCTGCAATGGGTGTAATTTTATCAAAAAAGCTGCGTGAACTTGTTCCCAGTGCCAAACGCCAAGTGATTGCATACATCGTTAAAGGTGTGAATAAAACCTGCATGTTACCGCTCTCTGGTTGAATGAGTTTACTCCCTGCCTTATAACGCCCTATGATTTTTTCTAAGACTATCGGATCAATCTTCTGAAAATTCTTGGCTTGAAGATAATAACTGATACCAGAAGCGCTGCCCGGATAAACCAGTGTAAAATACATAGAATACAAACTGTCCTGATGCGTTAAATCCGTGCCATTGGAATTCATTAGTTCAATGCTGCTTATTTCCTTTCCTGCATATATCTCTGTCTCTGCATCTGTGTTTTGCTTGATATAGTCGCACAGTTGCTGGCATTCATCAGCTATCCTGTCTGCCTCAAGATGAACAATTCCCGCATCATAGCTGTCCAAGGCTTCCACTAAGGGGCTGTGCGGAAATTTGTATTCTGCCACAACTTGCCCAAGCAGTGAGTTTTCTGCATTCTTGATCAATTCTTCATTAGATAGCAGATTCCGCGTGTAGGCAAAACCAAGTTTATTATTTCGTATTGCTCTCAAACTTATGGCTGACTGGATGTCATTATCTATGTTTTGCAGAGTAGAATTCTGAAATTGCATCTTTGTCGTTTCTACCTTGATCTTATAGGTTTCCACCTGATCAAAGTTTTCCTGAGCCGTCTGAAGTAAGCTTTTCATTAATTACCTCCAATCACAAGGTTATTTACGATAATATGCGGACCTCCAAAGCAGGAACGGATATTGGTTTGACCCTTTCCGCAGCCGCCTCTTTTGGTAAATTCCAATGTATCGCCGATAGCTGAAATATTCTGCAGTGTTGTATATAAATTTCCCGAAACATTGATATCACGCAGCATTTTTCCCAGTTTTCCATTTATCACTTCGTAACCGTATTGTGCTCCGAATGTGAAATTTTCTCCCGCTGTCTGTCCACCTTTGGGATAACAGAGGTATATACCGGTTCCCAGTTTCTTTAATAGTTCTTCAAAGCTGTCCGCTCCCTGATCTATATAAATTGTTCCCATTCGGACAATGGGTGCAAACCGGAAATCCTCGGCAATATTATGTCCGCTGACCGGCTCACCAAATTCGGCTGCTGTCCGGCGGGAATGAAGCCGTCCCGTTAAAACGCCGTTTCTCATTAATTCTACCCGGCGGACTGACACTCCTTCATCGTCATATTTGTAAAATCCCAAAAGTCCCGTTAATGTGGCATCATCAATAATATTCACCAGATCAGAACCCAGTTGTTTACCTATCTCCATTTTTTGACGCATCGCTGGTAATGATTCTATCAGGTCTGCCTCAGAAAAATGTCCAAAGGCTTCATGTGTGAATACACCTGTCATCATCGGATTCAAAATGCAATTATGTTTCCCGCCCTTGATTGGCTCTGCCGTTAGCAGATCATGAGCGAGCTTCGTGCGTCGCTCAAAATTCGTCTCCTGATCTCGAATTGTTTGAAACCCGTCACTTCCGCCTGCTGATATCCGCAGGTTTTGGATGATATTACCCGATTTGCTCTTTATATCTCCCGATAATACCGTGGTTACAAGTTCCTCATTGATCTCACTCCCTTCACTGCTCACAAAATATTTCTGTCTGATGATGTCGCCATAACCAATTTCGGTATTGACAATTTTTTCATCCTGCCGAGTGATTTGAATGTAACTCTTCATTAAAGCGATTTTCTCTTCCATTGTCACCTGACGCGGGTCTTCCCGCAAAGATGGTCGAAAATTGGCTTTGATCACTTCCACAGGAGCAAGTGTTACTGGTTTTCGCCTGAATTGACCCATCAACACTGCACTCCTGGAAGCTGCCTTGATCGCCTTCTCCGCATCCTCAAGTGATGTGAAGGCTACTGCTGACAGACCTCCACCTTTTAATAACCGGATAACGTAACCGTCTGTGGTGCTGCTTGTCACCGCCATTAGTTCCTCATTATTGAACTGTAAACCATTGTCCAGCCGAACCTCGTAGCGGATGTCTGCATAATCAGCATCAATGTTTTGCAGAATCTTCTTCAATTCTTCAATCATAGCTGCTCCCATTTCTTTTAAATGATATAACTAAAATATGAAGTGTTTACAAAAATAGTCAATTTAAATATATTTTCAACCCTATTTTTTTTATTGAAATTGTTTAACCTGGCACCAGCCAAAACCTTGCGGATGGTCTTGCACCTTCGCAATGGTTAACATTTCACTCCCCCCCCCCTTTTTTTTTCTATTTAGAAAATTCTGCAATTATAATTATATTATCCTTGTAGAGATATTATTGCCATTTAATGTATATTGACCTGGCATCCCACCCGAAATTTAAAAAATATATCTCCACTACTGTACGGGCAGACCCATGTGTCTGACCTTATATAACCTGAATCACAATTAAATAGTGATAACATTGAAACATGCAAAGAGGGCAGATACATGGGTCTGCCCCTACACTTCGTGGTGACATAACTATCTGTGTAATATAACAATATATATTTCTGGCTGATATAAACCAGGGGGATGCTCGCATTTTAAATTGGTACAGTTTTGGTAATCAAAGTTGATTTTGACTTAACAATGTCGATTCTCGCGCATAATCTTTA
>CAZAHZ010000202.1:0-6473 GCA_964485055.1 uncultured Candidatus Cloacimonadota bacterium | reverse complement strand
GCAGATGGTACCCCCAATTTAACATCTCAGGAAATTATAATGACCAGAGCGAAAGCACAGAGATTGACCTGGGTGAGCTTCCCTTTGCAGTTGATTTTCCCCGGCAGGAAACAAACAGTTATTCACTATCACTGGAAATGCAGCAGGTGCTGTATGATGGCGGAAATATCTCACGCCAGCGAAAACTCTCTGATCTGCAGTATCAAAGCCGTATTCAGGATAGCGAAGCCGAAAAGCTGCAAAGACACCTGCTCATCACCAGCCTTTATTACCAGATCATGCTTTCTCAGGGTCAGCAGCAGATTCTGAACCTACATAAGGATAACCTGGCAGCAGAATTGCGTAAAGTTACGGCTGGAATAGAAGCCGGAGTGCTGGATTCAAGTAACAGCCTGCTTATCCAGGAGCAACTCTGGAAACTGGCAGAAGAAATAACCAGCGTAAATTACCGGCTGCGGGAATATCTCTCAAAATTAAATCGCTTAACAGAGCTTTCTTTAGACGAAAATAGCCAGTTAGAGAGTTATCAGGCAGAATTGTTCTTTCCTGATGATATTAACCGACCTGAACTGCAAAATCTGCATATTCTCACTCAGATGGAACTGACCCAAAGCAGGATTGCCGGCTCAGGGCTTTTGCCCAGACTTGCTTTCAATGCTTCATATTCCTGGGGTAATCCCGGCTATGATATTTTTTCTGATAATGCTCACACCTATTACCGTGCGGGTATAAATTTAAGCTGGCAGTTATGGGACTGGCGTGCTCATCATCGCGAGCAGGCAATTCACCGGAAACAGGCACAAGCTCTGCAAAACAGCCAGACAGTTAAAAAAGAGATGATTGAGCTTACAGTTCTGGAAAAGGAAAATGAGATCAATAAACTGATAGAAAACCTGAAAATCCAGACTGAACGCCGTGACCTTTTACAGCAGATAGTAGATAATTATCAGCAAAAGCTGGAAGCTGGAATGATCTCCGCAGAAGACTACCTGCAGCAGTCGAATAAACTACGTGAGATAGAATTGGAACAATCAGCCACAGAATTACAGGTTTCGTTCCAGAAGGTCATGCAGTTATTTATCATGGGAGGTGAATTATGAAAAAGGCAGCAATTCTGATCTTAATTCTGCTCATAATGGCAGGATGCAGTAAAAATGAGAAAGCGGATGCTTATGGCACAATGAGCGTCAGCGAAATATATCCAGCCTGCGAAGTTACTGGCAAAATGATCAGTTTTACTAAAAATGAAGGTGAGAAAGTTACAGCCGGGGAAGTTATCGCCCTTCTGGATACCACTGATATTGATCTTCAGATCAACGAAATGAATACTACTATTAAACTAAAGCGCATGGCTCTCACCAGCCGGGAAAATGAAATATTAATTCTCACGCAGGAAAAAACCAATCTGGAAATTGATAAAAAACGCTTTGAGAAACTTACTGACGCTCAGGCTGCCCCGGAAAAGAATCTGGATGATGTTATGGCAGCTTTAAGAGTACTGGAATTAAAGCTCAAAAATGCTGATAATACAAAACAAATCAGCAAGGGTGAAATCACGCTCGCAGAAGAAAAACTGGAGCAGTTGAAAGCCCGAAAAGAGAAATGTATTCTGCGTTCACCAATATCTGGCACTATTCTGAAAAAATATATTCACGAGGGAGAAATGGCATTAGCCGGAAAGCCTTTCTGCTCAATTGCCAATCTAAATAAAATGACTGCCAAGGTCTATGTCTCCGAGACGCAATTGCCGGAGCTGACAATTGGCGGTGAAGTTACTATAAAAATAGATACATCAGATGGAGCAGGCAGAAAGTACTCAGGAAAGATAACTCATATTGCCGAGCAGGCGGAATTTACTCCTAAGATCATTCAGACCAGAGAGGAACGCGTCAAGCTGGTTTATGAAATTGAAGTGGATTGCCTCAATGATGGTGGTCTCAAGATCGGTATGCCGGTGGAAATGTATATTCATGGGATCGAGGATGGAAAATAGCATCACGGTTGATGGTATCAGTAAACGTTTTGGTGATTATATAGCTTTGCATGAGCTTGATTTCACCGTCAAGCCGGGCGAGATATTCGGTTTCATCGGGGCAGATGGTGCCGGCAAAACAACACTTTTTAAGATATTGACCACCTTATTGCGGATGGATAGCGGCAAAGCCAGTATCTGCGGTTTTGATGTAGAGAGCGATTTCAGAGAGATCAGAAAGATCATCGGCTATATGGCAGGGAAATTTTCGCTTTATGGAGACCTTTCCGTCGAAGAGAATCTCAAGTTCTTTGCCCGGATATTTGACTCCTCTTTAGAGGCAAATTATGAGCTGATCCGCGATATCTACGTATTGCTGGAACCTTTCAAAAAACGGCGGGCAAATGATCTTTCCGGGGGTATGAAACAAAAGCTGGCATTATGCTGTGCCCTGATCCATAAACCGCAGGCACTATTTCTGGATGAGCCGACTACAGGAGTGGACCCTGTTTCACGACAGGAATTCTGGCAAAACCTGAAAACTGTGGCAAAGGAAGGGATAACGACTATTGTTTCCACTCCCTATATGGATGAAGCCAGGCAATGTGACCGCGTTGCCTTGATCCAGGATGGCAGAATTCTCAAAATAGACACTCCTCAAAAGATCATCGCCGATTTCCCGAAAGCAATTATTGTTCTGCAAACTTCTTCAAATCGTAATCAATTGATGCATGAACTACGCAAGTTACCGGCTGCTGAAAGTGTTTTTTCTTTTGGCGAATCTATCCATATCACCTGTGAACCAGGAATAGAAACTCAATTAATGAAGAAAATTAAAGAAACAGCAGGTTTTGTTATCAGCTTTCCCGACAAGGCTGAAGCTGATATCGAAGATTGCTTCTTATATTATATGCAGAGAGATCATGGCAAATCCAATCATTAAAACGGAGAATCTTACAAAGCGGTTTGGCAGTTTCACCGCTGTGGATGCCATCTCATTCGAGGTTATGGAAGGTGAAATATTCGGTTTTCTGGGTGCAAATGGTGCCGGTAAAACCACTGCCATGAAAATGCTCTGCGGATTATTAAGTCCCACTTCCGGTCAAGCCACTGTTGCCGGATTTGATGTTTATCACCAGAGCGAAAAGATAAAACTTAATATCGGCTATATGAGCCAGAAATTTTCTCTTTTCTCTGACCTGACCGTCTGGGAAAATATCGAATTCTATGCCGGCATCTACAAAATGAAACGCAGTGACATCAAATCCCGCGGGGCAAAACTCCTGCAGGAACTGGAGCTGGAAAAAGATAAAAGACGTCTGATAGCTGCCTTGCCCTTAGGTATCAGGCAAAAGCTCGCTTTTTCCATTGCCATTATTCATGAACCTCGCCTGGTCTTTCTGGATGAACCGACCAGCGGGGTTGACCCTCTCACGCGTCGCCTTTTCTGGGAAATGATCTACGATGCTGCTCAAAGAAATATCACGGTTTTTGTCACCACTCATTATATGGATGAAGCAGAATACTGTGATCGCATTTCCATGATGGTTGATGGTGCCATTCGAGGTCTGGATACACCTGCGAACCTGAAAGCACAATTTGAGGTTAACTCCATGTACGATGTTTTCCTCAAATTAGCAAGGAGCAGCAAATGAAGCATTTCAAAATCTTCATCTGGAAAGAATTTCTGCATATCTGGCGAGATAAAAAAACTCTGCTGATCATTATCCTCCTCCCTATTATCGAAATCCTGCTCTTCGGATTTGTGCTTACCAGCGAGATCAATAATGTCAATCTCGGTATCCGCAATCTGGATAACAGCTTCTGGTCTGGCGAACTCGTCAGGAAATTCCGGAATTCCGGTTATTTTGAAATTCAGCAGCTTTATACGGCTCATGATGTAGCCACGGCACTGCAATCAAACAGAGTCAAAGCAGTTTTGGAGATCAAGCCTGATGCTGAAAGAAAACTGAAAGCTGGTGAAACCGGTATAATGCAGTTACTTCTGGATGCCACAGATCCCAATATCGCCAGGACTATTGAAGTTTATATAACCAGCATCACTAATAATTATCTGTCACAGTCCGGCTCGGTAAATAAGATCATCGAATTGAAACCTCTGATGTACTATAATCAGGATTTGAAGAGTGTATTTAAAAGCGTTCCCGGCTTGATGGCTGTGGTGCTGATGCTTATTTGTGCCATGATGACCTCAGTTTCGCTGGCTCGCGAAAAAGAAACGGGCAGTCTTGACGTCCTGCTGGTTTCTCCGCTTCAGCCCTGGCAGATCGTTATCGGTAAAATGATTCCCTATATGGTTATATCTTTTGTGAATATATTAATGATCACGGGATTATCATATTTCGTCTTTGGCGTTCCCATCCGCGGTTCACTTCCAATGTTATTCCTCTTTTCCGGGCTTTTTGTGATCTGTGCTCTCAGTTTTGGTCTGCTCATCTCCACCCTCGTTAAAACGCAGCAGATAGCCATGATGATCTCACTTGCCGGGCTTATGTTACCCACCGTCCTGCTCAGCGGTCTCATTTTCCCTGTCCGTAATATGCCCCAGTGGCTGCAGATACTTTCCGGCATCTTCCCCGCTCGCTGGTTTGTGGAAATTCTTAGTCATATCATGCTGAAAAACAGCCCGATCCACTATTATCTGCAACCTGCCGGCAGCATCCTGCTGATTACGGCTATATTACTGCTGATCGCCACAAAACGGTTCAAACTCCGCTATAAGTAAGGAAGATTGATGCGAACTGTATTTATCATTATCAAAAAGGAATTCCGCCAGATATTCCGCAATAAACCTATGCTTATGCTAATCTTTATTATGCCCGTTATTCAGCTTCTCATTCTCTCCAATGCTGCCGATTATGAGATCAAGCAGCTTAGACTTGCTATCGAAGATCACGATAGAAGCAGCTATTCTGCTGAGTTGATCAACGATTTTGCCTATAATGACTGGTTTGCCTTGACTGCTTATGATCTGGATAGCGAGAATAATGACCGGCTCCTGGCAAGGAATAGAATTGAAGCTGTGATTGCGATACCTTCAGGATTTGAAAAAGACCTGATCTCAGGAATAGCAACCGGTCTCCAGATCAGGCTTAATGCTATTGATGGAGCTACTGCTGAAGTAGCTTCATCATATATCATCAGTGTGATCAATAAATGGGCTGGCAATAAACAGGAACTGATCAGAAGCAGATTTCTTTACAATCCGGAATTGAACTACCGTAATTTCATGGTTCCCGGCATCCTGGTCATGCTGGTCACGGTGATCGGCATCATTCTCACAGCTCTCAATATCGTCCGGGAAAAAGAAATCGGCACTCAGGAACAGATCAACGTCACCCCTATCCGCAAACATGAATACATCCTCGGCAAACTCATCCCCATGCTTATCATCGGCATTGTTGAATTCTCAATTGGTTTAAGTGTTGCCGTGATAGTATTTCATGTCCCGCTCCTGGGAAATGTCCTTTTACTATATCTATATCTCTTCTTCTATCTCATTGTTATGTGCGGTATCGGTTTATTCATCTCCACCATCGCCAATAACCAGCAGCAGGCTATCTTCCTGGCATTCTTCATGATGATGATCTTCATCTTTCTCAGCGGGCTCTTTGCCCCCATAGACTCCATGCCCGAATGGGCAAAAATCCTCACCAGATTCGTACCTCTCTCCTACTTCGTCCGGGTCATGCGATCCATCATGCTCAAAGGCTCCACCTTCCCGGAGCTACAATCCGAACTCTTCACTCTCATCATCATGGGCATCATCACCCAAACCATAGCTATACTTAAATACAGGAAAAGATAAATCTCCGCAACATTCAATCTTACATTTTCCATCTTCATACATAACTAATGCTAAATAACTCAAAAAGATATTCTTTAACCAATATCTTCAAAGAAAAGACTTTACAGAATTAATAATTAAAATTTTATGCACTAAAACATAGTTCTTATGAACTAAGAAGAGGTATATATGATAGAATCATTAATCGGTTCAGTGAATAAAGAAAAAATACTGGTTTTTCTGCAATGCCGTGAAGAAGGTTATGCTAGAGAGATAGCAAAATTTTACGAGATACCTCTTACACCTGTAATCAATCAACTCAAATTACTGGAAGCTGGCAATGTGCTTTTTACCAAATTGCAAGGTAGAACGAAATTGTATAAATTCAATCCAAGGTATCCTTTTTTAAAAGAGCTCAGAAATTTACTTGAAAAAGTAGTCAGCTTTTATCCGGAAAACCTTATTAAGGAATTGCAGTATAATAGACGCCGACCTCGCAGGAGTAATAAACCGCTATGAGAATAATTAGTGACTTAAGTTTCGCAGCTAAGCCAAATTTTGGACTGTACTCAGGACAAGACTTTTGAGCGATGTTGTACATCCGGTTTTTTTATTGCTGTGGAGTTTTCTTTTATCCTGTAGGGATTATTTCAATAAAATATCAGCTACGCAGAAATACATAGGGTGGGTTAT
>CAZAHZ010000201.1:0-6551 GCA_964485055.1 uncultured Candidatus Cloacimonadota bacterium | reverse complement strand
ACAGGGGGATTTAAGTTTTATTAAATTAGCGGGAGGAGAGACGATTTTGATAGATACTGGACCACCGGAGACCGAGTTTGGCACAGCGAGTGAGAGTTTACTTCCCTGGTTGTCAGATAGGGGCATTAGCGAGCTTGATTACGTGATCATAACCCATGCACACGATGACCATTATGGTGGATTGACGGCAATATTTAAGGCATTGAGAGTAAAATTTATAATAACGGGCGCAGATTTCTGGAAAGATCTGGAAGATTTAGAGATAAAAAGACTGATTTCCGAGGAAAACGCTGAGATGAAGATAATTTCGGATACCTTGAGTATTTATCTGGGTAAGACGCGGTTGCAATTCCTTCATCCGGACAGGGAGTATGAAACTGAAAACCAGAATAACAAATCACTGGTAGTGCGGGTAAGTTATGGGGAATTTGAGGGATTATTCACAGGAGATATTGAGGAGAACGCAGAAAACTGGCTGCTGGCAAATTACTGTGAATATCTTGACAGTGATTTTTTGAAAGCTCCCCATCATGGCAGTATTACATCAAATTCGGAGTCCTTTATAAAAGCGGTAAGTCCTGAAATCTGTTTTATCCCAGCCGGAAAAAATAACCGGTTCAAATTTCCGCACCGGTCAGTAATAGAGCGATACGAATTTTTGGGAGATCACCTGGTGATATCCGGCAAAGAAGGAGCTTTACAGATGCGGACGGATGGAATGGATATTGAATGTGAAGTATTGTTACGAGATAGTTTGTTCTGGGTGAAAGCTGTGAAATAAAGTACGTCACTTTTCAAACTTAGCTGGGAAAAAAGAAAAGCCGGAACTTTACAATTCCGGCTTTTTGATCTCTCTCACTCAAGCATTATTGATCCAGGATTTTGATTTCAATCCGCCTATTCTTTGCTCTACCTTCAAAGGTATCGTTAGAAGCGACAGGATTGGCAGAACCAAATCCAGTAGCAATCAATCTATCCTCAGAAATACCAGCCGAGATCAGGTAGTTAACTACCGCCTCAGCGCGACTTTGCGAAAGGTCAAGATTATCTGCTTCATTACCGGAATTATCGGTATAGCCGCAAACTTCGAGCTTCATCTTGGGATTAGCGATCATCTGTGCAGCAAGTTTATTTAGCGAGGGATATGATTCTCGTGAAAGGACGGCTTTACCCGATTCGAAATAGATATTTTCGAGAATTCCGGTTTTCATAGTTTCAACTTCGAGAATTTTAATTTCGATACGGCGGTTCTTTTCTCTTCCTTCCTTAGTATCATTGGAAGCAACAGGCTGAGCTTCTCCGTAGCCTTGAGCACGGAGATTAGCTGGTTTGACCCCTTTCTGAATAAGGTAATCAACAGCAGCCTGGGCACGTTGTTGTGAAAGTTTGAGATTGTCATTTTCACTTCCGATATTATCGGTAAAAACAGCGATTTCGATCTTAACAGCGGGATTATTGATCAATAATCCAGCGAGCATATCAAGACATGCTTTGCTGTAATCATTAACTTTAACATGCCCAGAATCGAAGCCAATACATCCTAAAACACCTTCCTTGATAGAGCCACTTTCCAGTATCCTAAGCTCAATCCGACGGTTCTGGGCACGACCTTCATCAGTTTTATTAGTTGCTATCGGATAATCGTAACCATAACCGACAGCATTAATAATTTTAGCCGAAATGCCTTTATTGACGATGTAATTTTTAACAGCTTCAGCTCTTCTGAGACCAAGTCTTTTATTATACTGATCACCACCTCTATCATCAGTATGTCCGGCAATCTCTATTTTAGTATCGTCATATTCAGTTAATACGGCAACGACATTATCCAAAGTTTGAAATGATTCGGGTCTAATTACGGCGCTATCATAATCAAAATTAATACTAAAGCGAGAGAAATCAAGTTTAGTGAGCATAATATCGAAATCAGTAATGTCTTCCATACCAACATCAAGGTATCCTTTTTCGACGAAATAATCTTCAGCATTTACGAGGTATTCATAAGTAGTACTTTTTTCGAGATAAACTTCGAAATAGCCATCAGCATCAGTAATAATTGATTCAGAATAATCTTCTTCATCAACCATTTTCCAATCAAGTCGAGCTGAAACAGGATTAGCAAATTCATCCATGAGATTACCAGAAACCTGGACAATTGTAACTTCTTCAATTTCAGGTTCAGGTTCTAAATACGTAGTATCTACTATAGTCTGATAAATAACAACAGGTTCCTGAGCAGGTCTTTGTTCCTGATCCCAGGGACGGAAGACAAAAGAGAACTGGTGCGTGTCACCAAAGATATTGTCATATTCTTCATTAATATAGGCATAATTAAATTCAATCCAGTGGATTTTGATACCGAATCCGGCAGTAAGCTGCCCGTTACGGATACCGAGACGCAAACCTCCCTTGGTATCATTCATGAAACTATCTTCTTCATAAGTGGGCATGACCCAGTTCCAGTATTCAACACCGAGACCATAATCCATACCGTCACCTTCTTTTTCTCCCCGCAGGTCCGCAGCAACAGTGAGGTAATCATAGGGCAGCCAGGCAGCTCCGAGGTTATATTGAAGAGGGACAGCTTCACCGGCAATTTCGGAAGAATACAGGTCTCGCAGCATAAGGGCAAGTTTGAGTTTATATCTGGTGATCATGTAATTAAATCCGAGGTCAATGCCGAAGCCAGTCTCAGTATCTTCATCAATAGTTGAAAGGTAGTATTTGAGAGTTAATCCTGCGTTAACGCCTTTATAACAATTAGCATAGCTTATAGCCATATTATTTTCGCCAGTATCAAAACTGCCGGTGAATGAATCACCTGCATCATAACCATCAATATCGGTAACACCAGCACTCATCCAACTCAGAGCAAGGACACCAAAGTCAAATTTCTGTCCAAGTGCGAAAAAATTGAGATTACGATCCAGCCCGAGGTTATTTAAAGTAGTGGCAAATTCAAAAGTTTTGATAAAATTCAGATTAGCCGGGTTCCAATAAGCGGAATTAATATTATCCAGATTTGCTGTAGCAGCTCCGCCCATACCTGAAGCTTTAGCATCAGTACCCATTCTCATATAGGAGGCAGCGTGATTATTATCAGCGAAGAGCAACCAGGAAACCATCAGGATAACAAAGATAATTATTGTTGTCTTTTTCATCATGCACCCCCTTAATCCTTTATCACCAGTTTAACAGTTTTCTCCAGGGCAATCCCCCCTGAATCATCTTTTCCGACAACCCGGGCAAAGTAAACCCCACGGGCAAGTTTGGTTCCTGCCGTAGAGTCATTCCAGCCATCAGAATATCCCATCCATTTTATTCCATTACTACCATGGGGATTAAATGATTTCGAGCAAACCTTTTTCCCGGCAAAATCATAAATATCAATGTAAATATCAGCCAGTGGAGTCATGGAAATAACGACAAAATTAGTTCCATTATCCTTACCAGTACTCATAGGATTGGGATAGCAGTGGATATCATCACCTCCCTGATAAATAATAGTGACATTAAATGGAGCCATGGTAGAATCCGCCGGATCATAGGCAGTTAATTCAAAAGTATTAGTTCCTGTCCAGTTATGTAATCCAAAAAAAGTAGCGATTTTATCATCAAGAGTGAATGGGATCAGTTGCAGAGTAGGATCAAAGGGATCAGTAGTATTTTCGATATTAATGGTAACTTCTGTAGCCACATTATTATCAACATCAGTGATGTAGTTATTGAAATCAACAACACGCTGTTCATCTGCATCAACTTCAAAATCACTAATAATATTAATCCTGGGCGGATCGTTTACAGGATTAACAAAAACGGTGAAAGTATCTCGAACCGAATAGAGGAACCGGTCATAGCAAACAACGATAACGGGCCAGACCTGAGTAGTATAGGTATCCGGGATAGAGAGGATATTCATCAGACTATCAGTAATGGTAACCGCAAAATTTGGTGAAGCAGAGCTAATACTGAATTCCAGTTCACTTTGAGGAGTGTTATCAACGAAATACGAATTTAGATTAAAACTCTGGATACCGAAATCTTCCTCCAGAGCCTGGTCAAGCAAGGTAAGGCTATCATTCAAAGCCGGGAAATCATTATTAATCGTACCGGAAAAAACCGTAGGGAAGAAGTTGCCACCAGGAGAATGGAATTCGAATTCATCCAGTTCAACGACATCCTGCTCATATTCAGTAGAGATATATTTAAATTCAATGTTAATCAGAGAGCCCGTCCCAAAAAGAGGAGTAGTAAAATCATGATCTATAAAAATATCTCTCTCTCCGACAACAACCCTGATAGTATCACCGAGAGTACCTTCAAAGTTAAATCCGAGGAATTCCAAAACACTCGGATCAAATAGCAGCCAGAATTCGAAACCATAAACTTCCCAGTTTTCCAGAAGGAAATTAACATTAACGGGTACTTCAAAATCTTCACCTGGTTCAAGACCATCAAGGAAGGGAAGAGTGATAACTACATCACCTTGATTTGGGAAACCTTCTGCAGGTATTAAAGTGAAATTTACAATATCTGAACTGATAATTATTCCATCAGTAACATGGAAGGCAACGTTTTCGTTCACATTCCATGTGTCATCCACAATAGTAATTGTCAATCCATCAACAATAAAACCATCAATCAGATCATTTCCATCCACATAGAGAGTAAGAGAATCGCCATCAACATCATGAATATAGCTGCTTAGATCAAAGGTTTCCTGTTCAAATTCCAGGGCGATAAAGCTGGGTGGCAGGTTGATATAGGGAGCATCATTAACTGGCTGAATAACGACCAGAACGGAATCAGTAGCTGTGAGACGAGTTACATTATCATCCACAGTGAAATAGACCACTTCTTCACCAAACCAATTCAGGTTACCAATCATAGCAACAGCCAGACCTTGAATATATACCATGATATTCTGATTACCGGTAACAGTAAGAGTGAGTGGATCATTATCCACATCAGTGATATACTGAGCTAAATTAAAAGAACTTACTTCATCCTCCACGAGAAGGAACTGATCGGGAAGAGTAATGGTGGGAGGATCATTAACCGGAAGGATAACCACCCTCATATTATCAATATTGCTGTACATGAGGTCGTGAACAGTAAATTCGACAAATTCGTAGCCGGTCCAGTTAGTTTCAGCAAGGATAGTAACATTCATTGCATCAATTTCAACAGTCAGATGATCGCTGCCATCAGAAGTAATAGTAAGATCAGAATAATTATTATCAACATCAATAACGTAATCAGTAAAATCGAGTGTCAGTGAACCACCCTCATTGACATTAACGCTGATTGGCAGATTAATGGTGGGTGCATCATTAACGGGATTGACCACAATATTAACATCATCGGAACCCTGGAGTCTCATTGTGGTTTCATAAACTGTGAAGGTTAGAGTTTCAGTACCGAACCAGTTCAAAACAGTAGATAACGTGACATCGAAACCATCAAATTCAGCAGAAATGTAAGTATTTCCACTGACGAGCAGGGCGAGCTCAGTGGGTGGAGTGTCAATATCGGATATATAGGTACTAAAATCAATTTCATGTGTATTATCTTCATTAAACCTGAACTGAGGAGGCAGATTGATAACCGGAGCATCATTAACAGGAGAGACAATAACGTTAACCTGGTCGCTGTCAGTACCGCCCTGCTGGTCGCTGACAATAAAAGTAATATTTTCTGAGCCATTCCAGTTAGCCGGGGCACTAAAAGTAACGGTGTATTCATTAATATTAACAATAATATTCACAGCGTTTTGATATGAAAGTAGAAGGATATTTCCATCAACATCAGTGAGATAGGGTGTAAAATCCACCGGCAGTGAGCCATCTTCATTGAAAGTGAAAGTTGGGGGCAGCTCAATATCGGGATCATCATTTACCGGTGCAATGACAAGGTTAACATTATCAGAAGCGATTCCACCGGCATTATCATTAACCTGGAAGTTGATATTCACCGTTCCATTAAAATTGAGATTCGGAGTAAAAGTCACCTGAGTACCGGCAATATTAATATTTACATTAGGGTATAATCCTAAGAGAGTAATCGTGATGTCAGCCATATTATTATCAATATCGGTGATATACTGGCTAAAATCAGTAACCAGGGGAATATCTTCATTAGTATTGAAAACAGGAGGGAGATTAAAAACAGGGGGGTCATTGACCGGTGTGACAATCACAGGTGCATTTTCGGAGGCATAATATTGACCATCGGCAACTGAAAATGTATGGACTTCAGTGCCTGACCAGTTGGGGTCAGCAGATAAAGTAACTTGATAACCATTAACAATTGCCTGGATATAATCGCCTTCGGAAACGGTGATAATCAGGTTCTGAGAGTCTATATCAGAAATATAAGGCGTGAAATCAACAATAAGAATATTATCTTCGGCAAAAGTAAACCCACCGGCAGGAACATCAATCTGCGGCGGATCATTAACAGGGGCTATAATTACGAGCACAGAATCAGAATCGAGCAATCTTCCGGTCTGGTCACTAACATAAAAGGTAACCATTTCGGAGCCAGACCAG
>CAZAHZ010000200.1:0-6571 GCA_964485055.1 uncultured Candidatus Cloacimonadota bacterium | reverse complement strand
AATATAAAAATGAAAATGCACGAGGAAGGTATTAAAGTATCTGGTGAGATGAGCGGGCATATCTTTCTTAAAGATAAGTATTTAGGTTATGATGATGCTATTTATGTCGGAGCCAGGCTCGTGGAAATAGTTGCCAAAGCTCAAAAACCGGTCAGTCAAATGCTCAGTGATCAGCCAGTTATGTTCAATACCCCTGAACTGCATATTGAAAGCACTGATGAGGATAAATTTAACATTGTCGCCAAAGTGAGAGATTCCTTTATTGCGGAAGGATATAATGTGAATGATATAGATGGGATGCGCATCACCTTTAATGATGGCTGGGCACTTTGTCGTGCTTCCAATACTACACCGGTACTGGTTCTCCGCTTTGAAGCCGAAACGGAAAAAAGACTTCATGAAATTCAGAAGCTGGTTGAAGATCGCCTAAAGCAATACATGAATTATTGATAAAATTCGTAAATAACTATCTGGGTCAATTGTCCCGGTCTGATCCCTTCTGTATCCCATGTTTTGAAGTCATCTAACCTGTTAAATTTATATACCGGGCTTAAAATACTTTCTATTCCTAATAACATAGGCTCAATTCTGATCACAACTTCAGTCTTCCCAGGATCTGTAATACCGGTTCTGGAAATAATGTGCTCATAAAAATTTCGCTGCATTCCGATCCGCCAGAAAGTTATTGCCCGTTCCGCTCTTATTTCGCCAACTTTTACCTTATCCCTGGGCACATCTCCCGAAATATTAAGATCAGTATAAAAAAATGGATATTGAATGATAAATCCTTCACAGGCTCGGTTATAGTCCAATCTGATCTTTCCGGCAGCACGCGTGAATAGGGAAGAGGCGAATTTGATTGATAAACCTGTATAGATAGTATCCTTGACTTTTTCAAAATATAAATTTATATCATAATCCCGCCATCTCGGTCCAACCATCGCACACCAGCCCCAGTCAGAATATTCGGGAACTTTATCGCTGGTATGGTCTCTGACCACTAGTCTTCCTGCCCGAGTTTCAAATCCCAGCCAGGAATTTTCATACCTGAAATAGATATAACTCTCCAGTTCTTTGAGATCATTAAGGTTATATTCCTTTAGATAAAGTGTATTATGCCAGCCGATTATCTCACGAAAATTTAAATCACAGATATAGAGCATACCTTCATATCCTGAAAACTCATAGTCATGCCGCAGATCGGACATCCCTGCTACCTGATCAAATCTGCTGATCAAACCATAATAGGGAAACCGAAGATATCTAACCTTGCCTGCCCGGAGAGAATTGCTAAAAATAATATCCCTGTTATAGTAATGCCCGAATAGTTCCAGATACCCTTCATCAATTAACGGCTTAATTCTGTAGTAAACTGGTATTTCCGATTCTCCGATTTCTATCAAATTAATTTCGTTATTCCCCCGAATTATTGTATTTAACCTTATTCCGGGGTATAAATAAAAGAGACTACGTATCTGCAGGTTACGCAGAAAAAGGTGATCATTCCAGAAATGAAGTCCGGCTGAGGATTCTAGATGTCCACTTAATGGTTTGGGGCAGGGTAACCATATATCGGCTGATAATGAACTAAATAAGAATAATAGTGCTATCAGCAGATTTTTTTTCATAAGTTGCGCTAATCTAAGTATGACTTGATCGTATCCAGGTTTTCCTTTAATGAATGTGAGTTTTCTATCAATACCTGATGCCCGTTTGATCCGGTTTCAATTCGCAACTTGTGATCATTATATAATCTGATTATACTCTCAAGCAATTTTTCCGGTTCTGTGATGATGATACCACCTCGTTCCTGCAATCTTCGTACTGAGTTAAGACACGAAGTATGATATGGTCCCATAATAACTGCTTTACTGTAAAACACAGCTTCCAGTGGATTATGTCCTCCAAAATCTGTCAGACTGCCGCCTACTATCACCAAGTCTGAAAAACTGTAAACTTCGGTTAATAAACCTATTTTATCTAATATCATTATTTCATATTTCTCACTGCCGGAATAATTTGAATACAGAATATAATTTTCATTTCGGTAAATCCCTTCTATTTCAATCACTCGACGTAAATGTCTGGGGACAATAATTAACTTCAGACTTTTTATCTGCTTCTTCAATTCGGGATAGATATCCTTGATAATCTGTTCTTCTCCCGGTCGAGAACTTCCGAGCACAATAACAAAGTCAGGTAAAGAAATTCCAAAACGTATCCGCTGGTTGATAACTTCATATTCCGGTAATGAAATAGCAAATTTTAGATTTCCGCAATTTCGCACATGCTTGAACCCTAATTGCCGAAACCTGTCACCGTCTTTTTCCGATTGTGAATTGATCACTCTAAATGCCTGCCAGGGTATTTTCCAGAAACCTCCTGTTATTTTATACTTTTTAAAGGAATTGGCTGATAGTCGGGCATTAATTAATATTACCGGAACTTCTCTCCTCGCTGCCTGAAAAAGCAACTGGGGCCAGAATTCTGTTTCCATAATTATTATTAAGCTAGGTCTTATTTTTCTGTAAAACAAGGACATAATTAATGGAAGATCAAGTGGTATATAACCTGTGATTATTTCGGAATGGATGTCTTTGGCGGTTGCCAGTCCGGTTGCTGTCATAGCAGTTAATATTATGCGATTGGCTCCATATTCTTCGGCTGTTTTTAATACTAAAGGTCGCAAAGCATTTACTTCGCCCATGGAAGCTGCATGAAACCAGATACTTGATTGCCTTGAAGGCATCCCGCACCCAAGCCTGCCCGATGATTTTGCTACCTTGAATATCAAGATCAAGGGAATCAGCAATATTAATTCGAGTAATGTGATAATTATCAGGTACAGAACAAAAAATATCATACTACTTATCTATTATCTGAAATATTATATCGTCGTCCACTCTGACTAATTTTACGTTGAACCTGTCAGCTAATCGGATTGACTGTGCCTTTTTAGTGCCCAGAAGTGTGTCATAAAAGGCATGATATTCATAATAGTCATCTGTGATTGATGATAAAGGAACCACTCCGGTCACGGGATATTCGTCTATTTCTATGATCAACGAAGTAGATTTAACTGACACAACAACACCGGTAAATTCTTCTCCCACTTTCTTCTTCATAAAAATCAGTTTATTTTTCAAATCAACTTCACGTTCCGAGTTATCTGCTATCATTTCTTTTTCCGTTGCGACTTCTGCAAGTTTTTCTAATCTTGATCTGGAAAATGCCAGGCTTCTATCCTCCTGATACTCTTTCCTCATTTTTGCTTTCAATTGATGATGCACCACTAAATCGCATAATCGCCGGATTGGTGATGTAAAATGAGTATAATCAGCTAGTGCCAGTCCAAAATGCCCCAGGTTGATTATATCATACCTCGCTTTTTGCATGTGCCTCAGTATCAGACGGTCAAATACACGATGCCGGTCGTCCGTCTCCAGAGATGCCAGTGCTATCTGAAATGCCTTATTAAGAGTATGAGAAAGATCAAATGTAAAATTATAAACTCCAGCCAGTCTCTGCAAATCTTCAATGCTCTCCGGTCCCGGAGCTTCATGTATCCGATAAAGGGTACTCGCTTCCGAAAGCTGCTGTGCCACATATTCATTGGCTGACAACATAAAATTCTCTATTATCTGATGCGATTCTGTCTCTATTGATCTTTGCAGATTGATAACATGCCCTTCTTCGTCAAAAATATATTCCGTCTCTGGAAGATCAAGGCTCAAATAGCCTCGCTCTATCCTTCTCGCCTGCAATTTTCTCGAAAGCTCCTGCATTAATGAGATAATCTCCTGAGTTTTCTGGTCAAGCTGATGCTCACCATTTTCCAGATAAACATCTACTTCTTCATAGGATAAGCGGCAATCAGACTTAATTACCGATTCTAAGGCTTCCTGATTGAGAATATTACCATCTTTATCATAATTCGTTACCACAGACAAAGTCAATTTCTCTTCTCCAGGTCTCAGCGAACATACTCCATTGGACAATTTCTCCGGCAGCATCGGTATCACTTTACGGGGAAAATAGTAACTGTTACCCCTGTTTTCAGCTTCTGCAAATATTGCTGATCCCGGTTTTACATAATTAGCCACATCAGCTATATGAACATAAAGCTGATAGCCATCCTCAGATGTTTTCAGCGAAATAGCATCGTCATAATCCATCGCCGAGGCTGGATCTATCGTAATTGTATATAATTCCCTGTAATCCGCCCTCTTTTTAATCTCCTCGGCTGAAATTTCAATCTGGATTTCTGGTAATTCCTTTAGTACTTCTTCCGGAAATTCAAGAGGCAGATCATATCCTCTGATTACTGACATTATTTCTACGTCTGGATCACCGGCAAGACCTAATATTTCGATTACTTTTCCGCCAGGTAATAATCGTCTCTCAGGGTCTCCCCAGTTTGTAACCAGGCAAACTACTTTCTCGCCGATTTTCGCTTCGCCAACGTCATATATTTCAAATTCACTATGGATTAAAGAGTTATCCGGTGTCAAAAAGCTCCTGCCCCGATATTTTTCCAGTCTGCCTACTATTTTATCTCTTGCTCTTTTCCTGATCCCGGTTATATAGCCACTAATATGATCTTTGCCCTCATACTTGATCGCAACTGATACTTCATCGCCATCATAGGCATTCATCACATCTTCGCGTGATATATAGATATCCTTTTTGTCTTGAAGTACAAAAGCATAAGATTTGTTCTGGGCTAACGGTCTGGCATCAAATTTTCCTATGATCTCCTGAAATGGGGAAGAGGTCTCTTTGTAATAGAGTTTATTTTTACCTGTTATCTTTCTTTGAACCTTTAATTTTCGTAAAGTATCTTCCAAATCTCTCCGTTTATGTTTTTTGAGATGCAGGGTTCGTGCTAGATCTCCACTTTTGAATTTATCACCTTTATTCTGCTCAAGATACTTTTCAATCCTCTCGGCTAATTGGCTGTCATACATTAATATTTATTACCTACCTTTTCTTCTAATATCTCAAATAATCTTGTTTTTTCTGACTGATCCTTGCTGAAACGCAGGGACTGCCCCCGAAATCCGTCCAAACGACGTGGACGTTTAAAAGTGCTCAGCATGACGCCTTTTTTATCGGCATACCAGCAACCGAATTCACTCCAGGTTTTCTCTATCTTGATAACCCAGTACCAGATAACTATTTTCTCATTAAATAATATATAAGTTGTTGGTATAAACCATGTTATCATGCTTCCTATAAAAAATAACATCCCTAAATAAAAATAGAGCGGTGCTGACCAGGTAATAATTGTTGTCTGGTAAAGTATTATCGAGACTAATATCATTATTATTAATAAAAATATTGTCCTGCGAATATCATCCAAAAGTGGGTGAGAGGTAAATCTAAGCAATTCTTCCTGGTTTTCCATTTTTTATTTATTCCTTTAGACTATGTTCTGTACTAATTCCCGGCATTTCTCTATTTCTTCCTTGATCAGCAATAGCTCTTCAAATATTGAATTATGACTGTATTTTGATCCTATAGTATTGATTTCCCGATGCATTTCCTGCAAAATAAAATTCAGGGTTTTCCCAGTATCCTGCTCTAAATAAATTGTCTCACCAAATTTAATAATATGATGCTTTAATCTAACTATTTCTTCTGTTACATCAGCTTTTTCCACATACATGGCTATTTCCAGCGATAGACGGTTTATATCTTCATCACTTAATCTTCCTTTGAATAAGGTCTTGGCTGAGGTTTGCATCCTGTCATTTATTTCTGTCTTATATTCCGGAAACAATTCCTCAATCTTATCCAAGGCTGCCATCATTAGCTTAAAGGCTTTTTGCATATAGTCCTGCATGGCTTTGCCTTCACGATTTGCAGATGCCTGATGTTCAGCTATTCCCTCAGATATAACTTCCAATATTTTTGCTTTCAACTTTTTATTCTGAGTTAGATCCTCATTGTGATATACTATCTCTTCATTAGCTAATAAAAGCTGTAAAGGTATATCTTCTTTGTTACCAGTATATTGCCTGATCTCATTGTACACTTTGCTATAGGCTGCCAGTTTGTTCTTGTTGATCACAAGTTCCGGTGGCTCAAAGGATACCAGATTTATTCTGCCAGTGACTTTTCCGCGATTTATCATGTCCTTGATCTGATTATTAATCTCCAGCTCCATAAAATTTATTTCCCGTGGTAATGCTATTTTCAACTCCAGAAATCTGCTGTTGACTGATTTTATTTCAAATTCGATCAAATAATCTTCTCCCGAATAAACTGACTTACCATATCCCGTCATACTACGCATTAGTACCTCCGAATGTGAAAAAAGCTAATCCCGTCTTTTAGTCAATGTTTTATCGCAGCTCTCTGATTTTATCCTGATATTTTCAGTTTAGCCCTAAAAATCAATTATCAAAGTAAAAAACGATTTAGCCTTAAAAATTAATGATCAAAGCAAAAAACGATGATCACTTCAAAAACATTGCCTGGTGTGAAACTGAAGCCAAAAATACATTTTTCAGCAAATGTATATTCTTGCTCTTCAGTACCGTGTGTCCGGCGTAGAGGATACCGGTAG